>CAMYEJ010000029.1 GCA_947254665.1 uncultured Peptoniphilus sp. | reverse complement strand
TGGGTATATATTAAAAGATAACAGGCTTTTGCCGATATTGTAATATTTAACGAGAATTTATGATATAATTTATATAGCTCTTGTGAGCTTTTTTAATGTTGAAATTATATTAGGAGATATATATGGAAAGAATTTATGTAAAGAAATCAGGACCTTTAAATGGTACTGTAAAAGTATCTGGAGCGAAGAATGCTGCTCTTCCTATTCTTGCGGCGACTATTCTTGGGACAACGGAGACGATTCTAGAAGGTGTTCCCGATTTAAAGGATATCAGTATAATGATCGAGGTTATTAAGAGCCTCGGAGTTGAGGTTGAACACCTTGGCAAACATACCCTTAAAATCAATGCGAAAAATTTAAATGCTTATGAAACTAGCTACGAACTTATGAGTAAGATGAGAGCTTCTTCTGTGGTTATGGGACCACTTCTTGCTCGCATGAAAAAGGTTATTAATCCGCTTCCTGGTGGTTGCAATATCGGCGCAAGACCAATCGATCTTCACTTAAAGGGTTTTAGAGCTCTAGGGGTGGATATTATAGAAGAGCCTGGTAAGATTACTGCTTCTGCCGATAGACTCATTGGTTCAAATATTTACTTAGACTTCCCTTCTGTAGGAGCTACTCAAAATATTATGATGGCTGCAACTATGGCGGAAGGCGAAACGATAATCGAAAATGCTGCTATGGAGCCTGAGATTGTAGATCTTGCATCTTTTTTAAACAAGATGGGTGCGAGAATCATGGGTGCAGGTACTTCTAGCATAAGAATTAAAGGTGTTAAAAGTCTAAGTGGTGCAACTCACCAAATTATTCCGGACAGAATCGAAGCGGGGACATTCATGGTGGCAGCGGCTATGACTGGAGGAGATGTGCTAGTTGAAAACTGCATTCCTTCTCATATGAAGCCTATCATTGCAAAACTTATCGAAGCTGGTGCTGAGGTGGAAGTTAACGATGATTCTGTAAGGGTAAAGGGAAATAAAATCGTAAATCCTTTCGATATTAAGACTCTTCCTTATCCTGGTTTTCCAACGGATATGCAGGCACAATTCATGGCTCTTATGACTATTTCAAACGGAACCTGCGTTATGAAGGAAACTGTGTTTGAAAATAGATTTATGCATGCGGCAGAGCTTGCGAAAATGGGAGCAAATATTAATGTTATAGATAGAGAAGCTATTGTAAAAGGTACTAGAAGTCTGGTAGGCACTGAAGTAGAAGCTACGGACCTAAGAGCTGGAGCAGCGCTTATTATAGCTGGTCTAGTTGCAGAAGGAACGACTACTATTTCAAATATTTATCATATCGACAGAGGATATGAAAATATTGAGGAGAAATTCACTGCTCTAGGTGCAATTATCAGTCGTAAATAGGAGGTAAAAATTGAAAAAGAGGTTATTAATTGTTGTTTTTGGATTGTTATTATTTATGACGGGCTGCGGAAATAAAGAAGCAGATCTAAATACTTTTAAGGTTGCAGTTTCTGCTGATGGCACATCCCTCGACCCAACTGATTACAACGATGTTTTCTCAGAAAATATTTTGAAGCAAATCTTCGATACACTTTTGGATAAGGCTCCAAATGGAGATCTTGTAAATGGACTTGCCGAATCTTTGGAAAGACCAGATGATAAGACTATAGTGATTAAGATTAGAGAAGGCGTTAAGTTTTCTAATGGAGATCCTTTAACTGTTGAAGATGTAATATTTTCTCTTAAGAGGGTAGCTGAATGCGATCAATTTGGATATATTTTCAAAAATGTTGACAAGGATAATCTTAGAAAAATTGATGATAGAACTTTAGAAATTAAATTAAAAGAACCGGATGCTACAATTCTTGAAGCTCTTGCCCATCCAGCAAGCAGCATCATTTCACAAAAAGATTTGGAAGAAAAAGGCGAAAATTTCCGCGAAAATCCTATTGGAACAGGACCCTTCGTACTAGATAAATGGACTAAACTAGATTCAGTTACTTTTAAAAGAAATGAAAATTACTGGGGTGACAAACCAAGCATAGAAAACTTAGTGTTTAAAGTTATTCCAGAGGCTTCTCAAAGAATCATTGAACTTGAAAGTGGTGGAGTAGATATGGCTTTCCAAATTGCTCCAAGCGACATTAAAAAAGTTGAAGAAAATCCAGATCTTAAACTTGATAGAAAACTAGATAACTCTGTTCACTTCGTGTCATTTAATACAGTTAAGCCTCCATTTGACAATATAAATGCGAGACTTGCAATGACCAAGGCTATCGACATGGATACCATCTTTAAGACTGTGTACCAAGGCGTTGGTAAGCGTGCAACATCAAATGTAAACCCTAACTTCAAATATTCTATTGCAGACTCTATAGAGCCTACTAAGGTAGATAAAGAAGAAGCTAAGAGATTATTTGCAGAAGCTGGTATGACAGAAGGCACAACTATAAAGATCTATGTAAATGACAATCAACAGAGAAATGACGTTGCTCAAATGATGAAAGAGCAACTTACAGAATACGGAATAAATCTTGAAATTGTAAAACTAGAATGGGGCGCTCTTGTTGAAGCTCTTAAAAACAAAGAAGACGATATGTTCATCATGAGTTGGACTCCTGCAGAGGATACCCATTACGAATTTTATCAACCATTCCACAGCGATGGAAAGGGAAATGGTCCTAACTTCAATGATTTCGGAAATGCTGCACTTGATGTACTAATCGATGCAGGTGCTCGTGAATTCGACGACGCAAAACGTGGAGCTATCTACAAAGAAGCTCAAGAACTTGTAAATAAAGAACTACCATGGATGTACATCTGCTATGGTGAAACAGTAGTAGGTATGAAAAAGAATGTAACTGGCTTTGATATTGCACCAACCTATGCACAAAAATTTGGAAAAGTTGGATTTGAAGCTGTAGAAAAATAATAAAAGAGGGGACTTCCCCTCTTTTCTTTAAATAAAGGTGAATCATGACTAAACGTGTGCTTAAAAGAATACTGATGCTTATTCCCACGGTCATAGGAGTAAGTTTTATAGTTTTTCTTCTCTTTTACATGAGCCCAGGGGATGCTGCCCTTGCTAAGGCAGGACCAAATGCCCCAAAGGAAGTAATCGAAGCTCTAAGGGAGAAGATGGGACTAAACGATCCCTTCCTCGCTCAATATCTTAGATTTTTAAAAGGACTTGTATTTAAATTTGATCTTGGGACTTCATATATTTCTGGTTCAAGTGTAACTAAAACTCTACTTGCAGTATTCCCAAACACTTTGAAACTCACAGGATTTTCTCTCTTAATCGCAGTATTTTTTGGAATTTTACTGGGAGTTTTATCCGCTGTGAAAAGAGGAACATTTGTAGATAAATTTGTGATGATATTCTCAATGATTGGGATTGCTATGCCTATATTCTGGACGGGAATTCTACTTATTTTACTTTTCTCTGTAAAACTTAGATGGCTTCCACCATCAGGCTTTTCAAGTTTCAATGCGATGATCATGCCCGCATTTGCACTGGGACTTCAATCATCAGCAATCATAATGAGGATGACGAGATCATCTATGCTAGAAGTTTTAAATCAAGACTATATAGAAACTGCCACTGCAAAGGGACTAAAGAAACAAAAGATTATCTTTATTCACGCCCTTAAAAATGCGATGATTCCAATCGTAACAACCATTGGACTTCAAGCGGGAGGACTTCTCGGCGGATCTGTTTTAACAGAAACAGTATTTTCAATTCCAGGAATCGGAAGACTAATGGTTGAATCCATAAAGACGAGGGATCTTCCTGTGGTCTTAGGTGGAGTCATTTTAATTTCAATCTGTTATAGTTTAATCAGTATCGTCGTAGATATTTTGTACGGATTTATAGATCCAAGGATAGGTAGGGATTAATATGGAAACTTTAAAACAATTTAGAAAATCGAGGGTTTCAAGGATTGCAATGAACCTACTAATCGTTATTATTTTTCTTGCAATCTTTGCGGACTATGTAGCTCCATATACTTTTTCTGAGCAACATCCAGAAGCTGCCTTTTCCTCTCCAAATATCAAAAATTTAATGGGGACAGATAATTTTGGTAGGGATATATTCTCAAGAATCATCTATGGTGCGAGAATTTCTCTTAAGATTGGATTTATTTCCGTAATCATAGCTGGAGCAATAGGTACAATCATTGGAGCATTTGCAGGATATTTCGGCAATACCTTTGACAGAATCGTAATGAGAATTATGGATATCATACTTTCAATTCCATCTCTTGTACTTGCAATAGCAATAGCTGCATCCCTTGGAAATGGAATGAAAAATTTAATCATAGCTGTGAGCCTTTCATCCGTTCCGAGATACGCTCGTATAGTAAGATCGACGGTCATGTCCCTAAAAGAAAAAGAATTTATCGAATCTGCTAGGGTTTCTGGTGCGAGCCACATGAGAATCCTATTTGTGCATATCTTGCCAAACTGTATCGCACCTATAATAGTTGAGGCGACCATAGGAGTAGGGACTTCAATCCTTTCAGCGGCGTCCCTTTCATTTATCGGTATGGGAGTGCTACCTCCTAATCCTGAGTGGGGCTCCATGCTTTCTGAATCTCGCATGTACTTTAGAGACTATCCATATATGTCCATGTTTCCTGGCCTTGCAATCGCAATTACAATTCTACTTTTAAATATTGTGGGAGATGGACTTAGGGATGCAATGGATCCAAAACTAAGGAGGGCAAAATGATTTTATCTGTACAAGACTTAAGCATAAGTTTCAAAACCGACTCTTCTTGGTTAAAAGTGGTGGATCAGGTGAACTTTGAAATTCCTGAGAAAAAGACTGTGGCACTTGTCGGAGAATCTGGCTGCGGCAAATCTGTAACCGCCAAGTCAATTCTTAGACTTATGGATAGAAGAAATTCGAAAATTGAAGGAAAAATAGAATTTTTAGGCGAAAATTTACTTAATAAATCGGAAGAAGAACTAAGGAAGATTCGTGGTAGAGAAATATCCATGATCTTTCAAGAGCCGATGACATCTCTAAATCCTGCCCTAAGGGTTGGATACCAAATGGACGAAGTCTTCAAAACCCATTTCAATATGAATAAAGAAGAAGCGAAGAAAAAATCCGTTGAGATGATAGAAAAGGTGGAAATTAGAAGTCCAGAGTCGGTGTACAAAAGCTATCCATTTCAGCTTTCCGGCGGAATGAGACAGAGAATTATGATTGCCATGGCGTTATCTGCAAACCCAAAACTTCTTATAGCAGATGAACCTACAACTGCTCTTGATGTGACTATCCAGGCGGAAGTTCTAAAGCTTATGGTGGATTTAAAGAGAGACTATAACACCTCGATTCTATTTATAACCCACGACCTTGGAGTTGTGGCAGAGATTGCAGACTATGTGGTTGTTATGTACGCGGGTAAAGTCATCGAATCTGGTCCAGTTGAAGATATATTTAGAAATCCAAAACATCCATATACCATTGGACTTATGAAATCTCGTCCCGTTATCGGCACGAATCAAAAGACTCTTTACAATATACCTGGATCTGTGCCGAGTCCAAAAGAGTTTAGTGACAACTGTAGATTCCATTCCAGATGTCCTAAGGAGATGGATATTTGCAAATGGCAAATGCCTAGGGAAGTCGGCGATGAACACAAAGTAAGCTGTTTTTTATATGGTGATTATGATGAGTAATATTTTAGAAGTAAGAGATTTGACCATGGTATTTAAATCCAAGGGAAGAGAAGTCCGCGCGGTGGACGGAGTGTCCTTCGATTTAAAAGAGAATGAAACCTTGGCAATAGTAGGAGAGAGCGGATCTGGAAAAAGCACAGTGGCTAGATGCATCATGAACCTCTACGAAGGAGTAGAAGGCAAGGCATTCTACATGGATAAAAATATTTTCGACATGACCAGCATAGAACTGGTAGAATATAGAAAACAGGTTCAAATGATTTTCCAAGATCCATATTCATCTCTAAATCCTAGAATGAAGACTGGACAGATTATCGCAGAAGGTGCGAGAAATATAAGCGGATTAAGAGGAAAGGAACTGAGAGAAAGGGTCCTTGAGACCATGGAGCTATCTGGACTCTCAAGTTTTACCTATGATAGATATCCCCACGAGTTTTCCGGAGGGCAGAGACAGAGAATTGCCATAGCAAGAGCACTGGCACCTCACCCAAGACTTATAATTGCAGATGAACCTACATCAGCACTAGACGTGTCAATCCAGGCACATATAATAAATCTTTTAAACGAACTTAAAGAAAAGATGAATCTCTCCATGATATTTATCTCCCACGACCTTGCAGTGGTGGAACATGTCGCTGACAGAGTGGTGGTTATGTACCATGGAAAGGTAGTGGAGATGGCAAAGACGGAAAAAATATTTAATAATCCAGTCCATCCATACACAAGGAGACTTCTTTCAGCAATACCGAAACAGAATCCTTGGGATAAAAAGATCGAACTTGAGGATAATTCAGATAAGCTTGTAAAATTAAAAGAAAATTGTAAACATAGAGTTAACTGCAGTGGAAAGAATAGTAAAAACTGCCTAGTAGAAGTGGAGGAAGGCCACTTTGTTTCGTGCAATGAAGGATAGATTAGAAGACACACTTCCAATGGATGAAGTGGCAAGGAAATTAAATGAAGAGCTACAACTTGAAAATATGAGAACTGAATCAGAAGAGGAAGAATCCTTTGAAGAAGATTTAGACGATTACGAAGAAAGACCAAAAGCTTTAAAGAAGAATAAAAATAAAAAGAAAAAGAAGAAATTTATGATATTTAGTAATGACAACAGGGATGAATATTACGAAGATGGTTTAGATAGAGGCTCTGATGATGAATATGATTACTACGATGACGACGATGAATACGAATATTACAGAAAGCCAAAACGTAAAAGGGGATTTAGACCGTTTCGAGCATTGGCAGACCTATTCGCATTTGTATCTAATGGTATAAAACTATTCTTCTTATTAATAAAACTTTCAATCCTCGTGTTTCTACTCTATTGCGGTTACAGTTACTATACCACGAAGACCATCCCATTTGTAACCGACTATATAAACGAGAAGAAACTGAAGACAGAAGAATATATAAAGGAAAAAGTTGCAGAGACCATAGAAGTTCCAAAGGAATTATTTAAAATAAAATCTGTGAAAAAGGTGGATGGTGGTGTTGAAGTCACATACGTCTACCAGGGCAAGGAAAGTAAATTAAGATTGGCGAAGTGATACTATGTTAGAGATAGAAGCAATCGTCGAGCGTATCATCTTTAGAAATGAAGAGAATGGATGGTGCGTTCTTCGAACCATAAGTGAAGATACTGATCTAGTTGCAACTGGAAATGGCATGACCATCAAGGAAGGTCTGCGCTATAAATTCAGCGGCAACATGGTATTTCATAACAAATATGGAGAACAATTTAAATTTGAACATTTTGAAGAGATACTTCCCGACACAAAGTCCGGAGTCATAGCATATCTATCATCTGGGCTTATTCCATACGTAGGAGAGAAGACTGCAAAATCCATTTATGACAAGTTTGGCATGGAAACATTTAAAATCTTGGAAGAAACTCCAGAGAGATTAAAAGAAGTGGAAGGTATCGGACCAGTTAAATTTGAAAAGATGATGGAAGCTCTCCAAGAGACCAAGGAAGCAAAATCTGTAATTATGTTCTTCGGGAAATTAAACATGACTTCAAACCTCGCCATGAGGGTATACCAAGTTTTCAAAGACGATAGCGAAAAGATCGTAAGAGAAAATCCATACATCTTGGCGGAGGAAATAAAGGGCATCGGATTTAAAACTGCAGACGAAATCGCCATGAACCTCGGCTTTCAAAAGGACGACCCATTCAGAATCAAATCGGGCATAAAGTACATCCTCTCTCAAGGAAATTTGGAAGGCCACACCTATCTTCCAAGGGAGATTCTCGTGAAGAAATCTGCACAAGTTTTGGGAGTCACCATTGAACAGGTGGAAAGTCAGATAAATAGCCTTGCCTTCGATAGATTTTTCTACATAGAAAGAATAGGTGATGTGGACAGTTGCTACTTCACCAACTACTACAAGGCGGAAAACTTCGTGGCGGGAGTTCTTACAAAACTCGCATCGAAAAAATACCCGATTAAATTAAATATTGAAGATGAAATCGAAGAAATAGAAGATAGAAAGGGAATCCATCTCGCGAGGAATCAGAAAAAAGCTGTGGAAGAAGCGCTCCAAAATGGAGTCACCGTCATCACAGGAGGTCCTGGTACAGGTAAGACCACAACCCTTACAACCATCATCGACCTCTGCGAAAAAGAAGGCCTCAAGGTAAGTCTTGCAGCCCCAACTGGAAGAGCGGCGAAGAGAATAGAAGAAGCCACCAAGAGACCAGCGTCAACCCTGCACAAACTCTTGGAAATAAAACCGGGAGCGAACATACAGGAGATGGAAGAACTGGACTGCGACGTACTCATAGTTGACGAGTGCTCCATGGTAGATCTATTTCTTATGCACAATATATTAAAAGCCATTTCAGAAGAGATAAGGCTCGTCCTCGTAGGAGATAAGGATCAGCTTCCTTCTGTGGGAGCAGGAAATGTTTTAAAGGACATCATCGAATCGAAAATAATTCATGTGGTATATTTAAATGAAATCTTCAGACAGGAAGAAGGATCACTTATAATCGAGAACGCCCACAGAATAAATAAAGGCATAAGACCAATCTTGGACAACAAATCCAAAGACTTTTTCTTTATAGAAAGTCCGGACCCTACTGGAACTTTAAACACAATCATAGATCTTGTAAAAGATAGGCTTCCAGCATTTAAAAACCTCGATTCCATAAGAGATATCCAGGTGCTAAGCCCGATGAAAAAGGGCATAGTCGGTGTGGACAACTTGAACAAGACCTTGCAGGAAGCACTCAATCCAAAATCTGGAGATGAAATTGTATCCTTCGGCAGAATCTTCCGCGAAAATGACAAGGTAATGCAGATTAAAAACAATTATAATTTGGAATTTAGTTCTGAATCGGAAATATACCAAGAAGAAGGAATGGGCGTATTCAATGGAGAACTTGGTATGATTGAATCCATCGATAAAGAAAATCATGAGATGTGGGTGGTCTTCGACGAAATAAAAAGAGTTGAGTACCCGATGGAAAATCTATCGGAGCTGACCCTAGCCTACGCAAGCACCATTCACAAGTCCCAAGGGTCAGAGTTTCGCGCGGTTATAATTCCACTACACTCAGCACCGATTATGCTCCTTTCAAGAAATTTACTATATACAGCTATCACGAGAGCATCTGAAATGGTTGTGCTAGTTGGAGATAGAAAATATCTAGACATAATGGTCAATAACAACCACGTTATGAGAAGGTACACAGGTCTCAAAGATAAAATCATCACCACCTGGGAGAAGAGGAAGATCTATGGATTTATCTAGATGTGAAAATTGCACCAATCAAAAATATAAAGCCGGGCTCTGCAAAGATTGCTACTCAAACCTCGACTTTGATACTCCGAAGATAAAACTAGATGGAATTACAGATATAAATATCTGTTTAAATTACAATAGATTCCTTAGAGAAATCATAAAGAGGTACAAATTTAACGACGAAACCCATTTTTACAAAACCTTTGCAGAAATAATCATAGAAGAAATATTTCGAGAAAAACTATCTACAAAGATAGACTTCTTAACCTATATTCCTATGACTAGAGCAGCGTACTTAAAGAGAGGCTACAACCAACTGAAACTCATAGCAGAAGAAATAGAAAATATGACGGGTATAGAAGTTAGAGAAGTTTTAAAAAAGAAGAAAAACACCAAGGATCAAATAGGACTTAGTTTTGTAGAGAGAAAATTAAATTTGAGAGATGCCTTTGAAAGCGAAAAATTAAATGGAGAAAAAGTGCTATTAATAGATGACGTACTAACCACTGGAGCAACGGTGGAAGAAACGGCGAAGGCACTGAAAAAAGCAGGAGCAGAAGATGTGTATGTAATCGTCCTCGCCCATTAAGAGTATAAATAAATTAAAAAGCAGTCGAAAGATTGCTTTTTTTATTGTATTTTTGTAGGTAAAGGGATTTATTAAAAAATTTGCAAATAAAGATTCAGAGTTAAAAATTATAACCCATTGATATATAATTTAGATAGAGAAATGAGGGCAAAATGGATTTAAAAAAGTTGGAAAATAGAATTGGACTACATAAGGAGCTTGTAAAAGAACTAGAGTCCTATAAATTTAATGAAAAAACTTTAGAAGATTTAAAGAAGATCTACTACGAAGATTTTTCTCGTTTCAAATCAATGATAAAAAATAAAGAAGACGGAGAAATTTTGGCGCTTAAGGTTTACTTGGAACTTGCACTTTCTACTTATGAAGAATATAAAAAAAGAAGTATCACAGAAGATATCTATGTGGACTCCATGAAAGATATTAGAATTTGGGCGAATGATTATAAGAAAAAGCATGGAAGATGGGGAATCGATGAACTGGATTGGGTCGCTCGAAGTTTAGATTTAAAAGTTATAAGACTCGGAAGACTTCAATATGAAAAGACTAGGGCAAATAAAAATCTCGGTCCTATAAAAGAAGGAGAGGAGTTTTTATCTGTACACATTCCAGAAGACGGCCAATTAGATTCTGATGAGGTGGATAGTTCCTTTGACCAGGCAAAGAAATTTTACAATGATAAGGGAATTAAATATTTTTATTGTCAGTCTTGGATCCTTTCTTTGAATCTAGATCGGATACTAGATGAAAATTCAAACATAGTAAAATTTAGGGATAAGTTCACTCACATAGAAATGAATTTCGACACGCATCAACCAGAAGAAAGAATATTTTTGAAACGACTAGAAGATAAATTTCTCTATCCGGAGGAGACAAGCCTACAAAAGAACGCAAAAAAAGCGATATTAGAAGGGCTTGATATAGGAGTCGGATCTGGATATATAAAGTTTTAAGTAAAAAATTTAAATAAGAAAATGTAGATGTAAAAAAAACGACTATTACTAGTCGTTTAATTTTTTATTTAGTTTCTTACAATTTCCAAAATCTTTTTGATGACTTGGGAAGCTTCAGCTCTGTTAAGAGATTTGTCCGGCAAGAAATTACCAGAATCATCTCCAGTTATGATATTTGCAGCAGCCAAATTCTTTACATATTGAAGGTAGTCCTTGTCTATATCCTTTTCGTCGTTGAAGGAAACAGAACCTGTATTAAATTTATATCCAACTACCTTTTCAAGAATAAGAGAAGTAAATCTTGCCATCTCTGCCCTAGAAATAGGCATATCAGCCTTAGCCTCGTCAGCAGGAACTCCACTGTGATTAAGGAAGTTAAAAGTATTAAGGTACCACTTTCTAGGAACGATTGTAAAAGGTTCTTGAGCGTGACCAGTTGTATTGGTAATCATGGTGAAAAACTCAGCATAGGTCACTTCATTGTAAGGTTTAAAAGTTCCGTCCTCATAACCCTTAATAATTCTTCTGTCTGTAAGTTCTGAAACTGTGGAATAGAACCAGTCGTTTTCCGCCACATCGTTAAAAGAACGGGCATCTACACCTATAAAAGTAGAAGTAAGTACAATAACAGATAAAATAAAAATATATAATCTCTTCATAAATCTCCTCATAAAATAAAATTCTAAAGTATATTTTATAATAATAATGGAATTTAGGCAAATGGAAGGGGATTTTTTTGTAAAAAGTTATAACTTCTACTGGTCATTATTTAGAACTCCAGTCATCCTTAGCGAACGCAGCGAGTCGGAGGATCTGACCTATATTTAACTCATCTATTCCAAAAAATATTAAAAAATACCCTAACAACTACAGTCACCCTGAGAGGCAGTCGAGTTCAATAAATCAGCCTTCGCTTTGTTTGGTTTCTTTGGAACTATGCACGAGACCTGCTGCGAAATCGAAGATTTCGGCTAAGGCATTTGATGAATTTTGCAAGAAAATAGAATATGAAAAAGCACTCCCAATAATTGATGAATGGTTAGAAAATGATAATCCGAATACGAGGAGAGCAGTAACAGAAGGATTAAGGATATGGACGAGTAGACCATATTTTAAAGAAAATCCGAATGAAGCTATTGAAAGATTAGTCAATTTAAAAGAAGATTTGAGTGAATATGTAAGAAAATCGGTTGGGAATGCTTTAAGAGATATCAGTAAAAAA
>CAMYEJ010000028.1 GCA_947254665.1 uncultured Peptoniphilus sp. | reverse complement strand
GCTCGCTCAGGGTGACTGTGTTCCTTAAGGTTTTTCTAAGTAGAACTCGACTGCCTCTCAGGGTGACGACCACCTACATACGTTATAAAAAGGAAAACCTAGATGAAGACGGTCACCCTGAGCGGAGGGCGGAGGATTACTGGAGCCCGCAGTCGAATGGGTATAACCTTGGTGGGGTTATGTATGGGTGATTGTAGTTGCCTAAACTTGACCTTTGGAGGTTATACCCGTTCGACTCGCTGCGCTCGCTCAGGGTGACTGTGTTCCTTAAGGTTTTTCTAAGTAGAACTCGACTGCCATACTCGTAAAAAAAGATTGGAAGGAGAAAGAATAGGGTTAGAAAAGTATAGGATATTTTTTTATCTTTTTTATTATTTTTAAAAGTGTTTCATTTGCAAGGACTTGACCTTTGGAGGTTATACCCGTTCGACTCGCTGCGTTCGCTCAGGGTGACTGTGTTTCTTAAGGTTTTTCTAAGTAGAACTCGACTGCCCGGCTGTGGTAGCAAAATGCTTCCGCTACGTGGATTATATATTTTTCTGCGTTGAACATCTACATAAAATAAAAAGCTCCAAAAGAGATTCCGTCTGGAAGAAACTCGTAAAATTCAAACTTAAGGAGACCGTCTGCAAATCGCACTGTTTGAGCGTAGCGAGTTGCGAATTTGCAGGTCGACGTGGTTTAGAATTTTTGAGTTTCTGTAATCGGAATCGTCTTGGAGCTTTTATTTTTGTTATGACTCATTTGCCCAGACTTGACCATCGTAGGTTATACCCATTCGCCTCCAGAGCCTTCGCTCTTTCGCTCAGGGTGACTGTACTTGGGAAGTTTTTAGTAGCCTTCGGCTGTGGAACCTGGAAGGTTCCGCTACGGAAAATCATCTATGTTTGACCCCACCGGGTTATACTCGGAAATAAATTTCCTCGCTCAGGGTGACGATCTTCATCATGGTTGCTTCCGCTACATATACAATATTTTCCAAACAACAAAAAAAGAGCGCAATTAACGCTCTAAATAATCTTCTTTTAATTTTTTAAGTATTTCCAAATTATCTCCCATGGAGTTTAGTTTTTCCTGTTTCAACATCTTTTGGTGTCTCTTCGTCTTTAGTCTTTCGTTTATGATTTCTGCTTCTAATTCTCTTGCGGATAGACGGATGCCTCCTCTTGAGAGTATCATCTGTTGTTCTATATTGTCAGATGTCGCTACTCTTACATCTCTTAGTCTTCCTATTTTATCTAGCTCTCTTTCGATGTAGTGGTCAGCTGTTACAAATTCTTTTGTAAAGACAACTTCGATTCCCTTGTGCATGTAGTTTGACCCTGGAGATTTCTTAACCAAGTATCCATCGAATACCAGGATTACATATTCTCCTGTGGAACTTGCAAATTCTGCCATCATATCCATTGTCTTTTCTCTTGCCTGTTCCAAGTCCAGCTCCATTAGATTTTTTAAATTGGAAAACTGATTCATTATATTGTATCCATCGACAAAAAGGTAGTGGACTCCCTTCTTGTACCTTCTTCTTATCATTTCGTCTGTCTGGTTACTTCGTAAAGAATTATTCCGCAGGCTACTGATGCGTTTAGTGAGTTGATGCTTCCTAACATAGGTATGGAGATTAGTTCGTCGCAGTTCTTTTCTACTGCGTGGCCGAGTCCTTTTCCTTCGTTTCCTATTACTATGCAGATGTTTCCCACTAAATCTTGGTCACAGATAGAATTTCCTTCCATGGTTGCTCCGTAGACCCAGATGGAATTTTCTTTTAGTTCTGATATGGTTTGACTTAGATTATTTACTACTGCTACTTTTATGGATTCTATTGCTCCTGCTGAAGATTTGTAAACTGCATCGTTTACTAGTGCAGATCTTCTCTTCGGTATTATTATTCCATGAAATCCAAAGGCTTCTGCACTTCTTGCTATGGCTCCGAAATTGTATGGGTCTTCTATTTCATCTAGCATGATGAGTTTTATGTTTTCTCCCTTACTCTTTGCGTAGGCGATTATATCTTCTACTTGTGAGTATTCAAATGATGAGGATAGTGCCACCACTCCTTGGTGATTTACTTCCCCCACCATGTCTTTTAATTTTTTCTTGTCCGCTTCAACTATGACAATCTTTTGTTCTTTTGCCATTGCGTAGATCTTGCCAATGGAACCTTTTAGTCCCGGCGCAGCGTAAATCTTGTCCACTTTTTTATTTTTTAGCGCTTCTATTATCGCGTTTCTTCCGTATATATATGACATTTTTCACCTTAAATTTAAAAAATATTCTCTTACTTCTTTTGCTCGTCCACAGCTCATCTTGCCTTCTTGGCAAGGTCCGCTTACACAGCTTGGTCCTGCTTCACTAAATATTACTGGAGCTACTGATTTTACAAGTTTTAGCATCTCTTCTGCCATTTCTCTTATTTCCCATTGGGCTCTCTTGCAGCATCTAAGTTCAAAGAAATGAAGCAGCGTCCTTGCGTTCATGGTAACTACGATCTTGGTTTCACAAGCGTTTGGAAAGACGTATCTCGCATCTTCGATGGATTCTTTTTCCGCCATCTTCTTTGCCTTTTCTTCTTCTATTCCGTCTGCCATGTATTTTTTCTTGTTCTCTTCTATTAGTAGGTCAGTTAGTTTTAAGTATGCCTTTCTATCATTTTCCATAGCTTCGATGAAAACTTTCTTCGCTTCTTCGTTCTTTTCTATGGATTTCGGAATGATGTACTCAAAATTATCAAGCCTTACATATCTTTGGGATTGTTGTGAATAGGATGCTATTCTATGTCTAACAAGTTGATGGGTTAATGTTCTCGATACTCCTTCCACCGCAAATGTGAAGCTCACATGTTCCAGTGGAGATGCGTGCGAGAATCCCATAAGCATCTTTACGAATTTTGCTGTGGACTCTTCATCCAATTTTTCCCTGATTTCATCTACTCCAACTGGTGAGTAACACAGTTTTGCAGATTGAGCCACTACCAGCTCTGGATTTTCTGTATATGCTAAAAGTTCAACCTTCATTTAATCCCCTTTCCAATAGTTCGACCATCCTCTCGTGTTTGCCCGTTATATATAGGTACCCGAAGAGGGTCTCAACTCCCGTAGCTATTTTATAATCCCCAACGGATTGGTTCTTAGCCATGGTGTTTTGTTTCTTATTTCTTCCTCTCTTTAAGAAATATATTTCGTCTTCACTTAAGATATCCATAATCTTTTCGGCGAAATCCGCCTGAGCATATGCAGCCACATACTTCTTCGCTTCTCTGTTTAGTTGGTTAGGTGACAGATTTCTAAATATCATGGTCCTGATAAATAATTCGTACACCGCATCTCCAATATAAGCGAGAGAAAGAGGGTTCAAATTACGCGCCTCAAGCTCGGTCATAACCTGACCCATCTTTAAAAATACTCCTAAATTCTCTTCCAAGTCGTTCCTTCTCTACTATCTTTAACTTCTATTCCCATTGCAAGAAGTTTGTCCCTTAGTTCGTCAGACTTTGTATAGTCCTTGTTCTTTCTAGCTTCAAGTCTTTCATTAAAGAGAGTTTCTTCTTCTGGGCTTAGTCCTTCTTCTTTTCTTTCCAAAATTCCAAGTACCTTGGATAATTTGTTTAGATTATCTCTTACATATTTCAAAGTTTCTTTTGAACTGTCATCAACTTTTGTATTTATGATCTTAACGATATTAAAGATTGCAGTTAGAGCATCGGCTGTGTTGATATCATCTTCCATTGCATCTTCGAAGTATTTAACTTCTGCATCCACAAGCCCTTTAACCTCTTCATCAAGACTTCCTGAATTTGCATTTTCAATTAGTTTTTCCAATTTTTCCTTTGCATTGTACATCCTTTCAAGGGACGCCTTGCATTGGTCCATAACTTCGTGGGAGAAGTTAATAGGTGATCTGTAGTGGCAAGTTAAAAGAAAATATCTAAGGACTTCAAGATCATATTCCTTTGACACTTCTCTAATTGTGAAGAAGTTGCCCTTTGACTTACTCATCTTTTCGTTATCCACGTTGATCATACCGTTGTGAAGCCAGTAGTTTGCAAAAGTCTTGCCGTTTGCAGTTTCTGATTGGGCGATTTCATTTTCGTGGTGAGGAAATTGTAAATCTTCTCCGCCGGAGTGAATGTCAATGGTATCTCCTAGGATTGTCTTAGCCATTACAGAACATTCGATGTGCCATCCAGGTCTTCCTTCTGACCATGGACTTTCCCAAGCAGGTTCTCCCTCTTTTTTCTTCTTCCAAAGAACAAAGTCTCCAGGATTTCTCTTGCCTTCAGCAACTCCGATTCTCGCACCAGCCATAAGTTCGTCAATATTCTTCTTAGAAAGTTTGCCGTAGTCCTTAGCCTTTTTTATGTCGAAGTACACGTCCCCATCTAGCACATAGGCAGCGTCCTTAGCTTCCAAAGTCTTTATAAATTCAATCATCTCTTTAATCATTTCAGTTGCACGAGGATTTATCGTTTTGTAGTCGTAGAGATGAAGTCCATTGGCATCCTTTTTAAACTCTTTTATATATCTTTCGCTTATTTCTGTGAAATCAACATGTTCTTCATTGGCACGATTAATTATTTTATCATCAATATCCGTAAAGTTAACCACGAAATTAACGTCGTAACCTTTGTAGATAAAGTATCTTCTCAAGGTGTCAAAAATTACAAGGGGTCTAGCATTTCCAACGTGAATGAAATTATAAACTGTAGGACCACAGTTGTACATATTCACCTGTCCTTCTTTTACAGGGACAAATTCTTCAAGGGACCTACTTAACGTATTGTAAAGTTTCATGTTACCTCCAAAAAAAATCGCCTCCTAAGAGACGATCCACTCAAATTCTAATAAATATTGCTAACAAGCGCATCTGCATCTTCGAAATTCGAGACTCTCACCAAATGTCTCTTCTCTTTAAAATTTCTTCCGATACCTTCTCTTATATCTTCGCAATTATACTCAATGTATTTATTATACTGTAAATTATCAAATTTTTAAAGGATAAAATATAAATGCCTAAGTAAATAGAAAAAGGACTCATTTTTCGAGTCCCGTTATTTTAAATCTTTTACAATATTTCCTATTTTTTCTCCGTTGTGGCGGAGTCTTCCGTCCACCATGTCTACAAAGTCTCCTTCTATAATTTCTATTTTCAAATCATCTAGAATTTCTCTGTCCTTGTCGAAGGTTAGTACCAATCTTTCCTTTAATTCTTCTGGAGTTATCTCTTGTAGATATTCGTTTCTCGTGGCAAATACGTAATCTATTAGCCCTTCTTTGGAATATTTTTCTATTTCCAGTACATGGTGGCTTAGGCTTAGGTGTTCGCTCTCCCCGAGTTCTGAAAATGCATTTGCAATATAGATTACTTTTGCCTTGGTGTTATAGATTGCTTCTGCAACTCCATCCACTAGTAGGTTTGCAATGGTTGAGCTATATAGAGAACCCGGTCCTAAAAATATAAAGTCCGCATCTTCTATTTCGTCAATCGCTTTTGAAAAAGCCTGTGGCACATTGGGCGATAGCCTTAAGTTTTCTATCTTCGCCTTGGTCCTTTTCATCTCTTCTCTGATGCTCGTCTCTCCAAAGACTTTGGTCCCATTTGTAAGTATGGCTTCTAGATTCGATGGCTCCAGTGTCACCGGATAGATCTTGCCTGTTATATTTAAAAATTCTGCCATGTAGTCGATGGCACTTTCAAATCCGTGGTACATGTCTGATATGGCTGCTATAAATAGATTGCCGAAGCTCTGTCCACTATATGTGCCGGATTTATATCTATAATTTAGTAAATCTTCAAATTCTTTTCTCGAGTTTGAAAGGGCGAGAAGACAGTTTCTAAAATCTCCAGGAGGAATCATTCCATAATCTTCTCTCAATATTCCAGAACCTCCGCCGTCGTCAGTGGTGCAAATTATCGCAGTGATATCCTTGGTCACTCGTTTTAGTCCACGAAGAATGGTGCTGGTTCCAGTTCCTCCTCCTATTACTACTACTTTCATGGTTTGTCCCTGTGGGTGATGTTGGTCTTGTATCCGATTTCTTCCAGTCTCTTCGCAACTTCGTTTGAAATCGCAACTGATCTGTGAAATCCTCCAGTGCAGCCAAATCCTACCACCAATATATTTTTCCCTTCCTTTTTATAATTTGGAATCAAAAATCTGAGCAAGTCCACAGTCTTGTCTATAAATTCCCTCGTCTCTTCAAATCCCATTACAAAGTCGATAACCTCTTGGTTTTCGCCGCTGATATTTTTTAACTTTTCTATATAGAATGGATTTTCGATAAATCTCACATCGAATACGAGGTCTCCGTCGAGAAGGATTCCATTTTTAAATCCAAAGGAAACTACGGACACCAGGAAGTCCACTCCCTCTCCTTGGAATAGTCTCTTAACTTCGTAGCGAAGGTTTGAAAGTTTCATGTTTGAAGTGTCGAGCTTAAAGTCGCTTGCCTTTTCCAAAAATTCCAATAGCTTCTTTTCTTTTTTAATCCCTTCTGTTATGGATTTATCCAGTGGATGAGGTCTTCTCCTCTCCTTGTAGCGATTTATGATCACCTTTTCGCTTGCAGTCACATAGAGAATCTTCACATCGATATCCATGTTCTTAAGTCTCTTTATGGATGAATCGTACTCGTTGAAGAATTCCCTCGAACGAATGTCCACTACACAGGCAACTTTTTCGATTGGACTCGCTGTGCTCAGATCCATAAACTTCGTCAAAAGTTCTGGAGGAAGATTGTCCATAGCAAAGTACCCCATGTCCTCCATAATATTTAAAACTTCCGATTTTCCTGCGCCGCTTAAGCCAGAAATAATTACAACTTCCATTACTTTTCTCCTACAGTTTTAAGTTCAGTTTCTAGACTTACTCCGAATTTATCGTAGACAACTTTTCTAACCACGTCTATAGCGTGAAGCACATCTTCAGCCTTGGAATCTCCGTAATTTACTATGAATCCGCAATGTTTCCAAGACACTCCGCAGTTTTTATATCTAAATCCACGAAGTCCACTGTCTTCAATTAATTTTCCAGCGAAGTAACCTTCCGGTCTTTTAAATGTGCTTCCGCAGGACATCATGTCCAATGGTTGCTTGGAACTTCTTCTCTCGTCGAAGTCATTCATATCATTTAAGATTTCCGACTTTTCCCTAGGCTTTAGTTCAAAGATTGCAGATAGGACTATCTCTTTATTTTTTATGACTCTGGAATTTCTGTATACAAAATCCATATCGTCGCAATCCACGTCGATGATTTTAAAATCCTCTGTTAGAAGTTTTACACTTTTAACCACGTCCTTCATCTCGCCGCCGTATGCACCAGCATTCATAACCATGGCACCGCCGACAGAACCAGGGATGCCGTGAGAAAATTCCATCCCGCCAAGAGAATTTTCGTAAGCAGTTTCACTTACCGCTTTAAGTGTGGCTCCTGCTCCAGCTGTGATAAGATTTCCATCCACATTTATCTCGCTTAAGGCTCCGTCTTTTAAAATTATTGTAAGTCCACGAATCCCTCCATCTAGCACCAATACATTGGTGAGATTTCCAAATATATGTACGGGAATATTATTTTTTCTCGCAAGTTTTATCGCATCTATTAAATCTTCTACTGAATTTGGAAACAGGATGTAGTCACAGACTCCACCGATTCCAAAAGAAGTATATTCATCTATCTTTTTATTTTCGAAAAATTTTCCAAAATTATTAAACATTTTCCACCTCTAATTAATTATACCATTGTATAATGGATAAGAGGTGAGGTTATGGACAAAGAATACAATAGATTTTTATTATCTGAGTTATTATTTAAAAAATTTGAACTAAAGTACTATGTATATCCGCAAATCTATGCAGAATACTTACAAGGACTTAAGTTTTATGAATTTGAAATTGAAAAATTAAATATTCTATCCTCAATAATGAGATTTAAAATGAAGAATCTCGATATTTCTGAAGATGAAGTGGAAGATAAATTCAAAGATGAACTAAATAAGATTCATGGAAACGAAATTTTAATCGAAGATTCCAAAGATTATTTAAACATAGATGAAAATTATAAGGAGTACTTATACTTCTTGGCGGATGAATTTAATCCAATCGGTTTTGAGCTAGACGAAAGCGAAAAGGCCATCTACGATTCAATCCTCGACAGTTATAGCAATCTAAATTACACAAATATTTCCAACTATGTTGAACAGATTAAGAATGAAAATCTGGATTTAAAGAAAAGATATCCAAGTGACGAAGAGTTAAATTCTATAAAGGAAGATATCAAAGATATTTTAGAAACCTTAGAAAATCTCGACTATTCAGAAGAGGAAGTAGGAGAACTCACAGACTTAGTAGAAAGGTACAAAGAAACTTTCTCCAACTTGGAAGAAGAATATAATATTAAGATGTCTGGAAATAATTGATTAGGAAATAAATTTTTAATTAGACAAAATTTCGACAAAATAAAAAATTAGTACACAAAAAGGAAGGTCAAACCTTGCAGATGGTGATTACCTTCTCCTTTTCGATGATTATTGCAAGGGATCTTGTAATATATTGGTAGTTAGAAATTTTAATCGGATATGAAAGAATAAACAAATTGGGCACATCATCCTCTAAGCCTTCCGTCCTTGGAAGTTCATAAGGATCTGAGACATCAAAAACATAGTCCCTTGGAAGATTAAATTTTGAAAGCAGACTCTTTAATTCTTCTTCCGTAGGGCTCATAATCTCAAGCCAATTATAATCCTCGTCATTATCAGTTAATATAAAGTTCTTCTCTTGTAAAATATATTTATTGTGCAATGGTACTTCCTTTCGATTTGTGATTATAAATAGGATATCACATAGACAAATATTTTTATAGTTTTTGCTCTTTTCAAATAAAAAAGAAAGCAAAGATTTCTCTCTGCTTTCTAAAAAATTTAATTATTTGCTGTAGTCGTAGAATCCTTTGCCAGTCTTTCTTCCAAGTTGACCAGCTCTTACCATCTTCTTTAGAAGAATATGTGGTCTGTATTTTGGATCGCCATATTCAGTGTAAAGAACTTCCATGATTGCTAGACATACATCTAGTCCGATTAAGTCCCCTAATTCAAGAGGTCCCATTGGATGGTTTGCGCCAAGTTTCATAGCTGTATCTATATCTTCTGGAGCTGCAACGTTATCTGCGTAGATTCCGATTGCTTCGTTGATCATAGGAATTAAAATTCTATTTACTACGAATCCTGGAGCTTCAGCTACTTCTACTGGAGTCTTGCCAATTTCTTTTGAAAGTTCGATGATTGTCTTCTTAGTTTCTTCTGATGTTAGTTGTCCAGAGATAACTTCTACAAGTTTCATCATTGGAACTGGGTTGAAGAAGTGCATTCCGATAACTTTGTCAGGTCTCTTAGTTGCTCCACCGATATCTGTTATAGATAGTGATGAAGTGTTAGATGCTAGGATAGTTTTAGCATCGCATTTTTCGCAAAGTTCTTTGAAGATTGCTTTTTTAACTACTGGATTTTCTGTAGCTGCTTCGATTACCAAGTCACAATCTTTGATATCATTGATATCTGAAGAAACTTTGATTCTAGCTAGTGCAGCATCCATTTCTTCTTGAGTCATTCTTTCTTTAGATACGTTTTTAGCATATCCTTTTTGGATTTTTGCCATTGCTTGTTCTAATGCTTCTGGCACTATATCTCTAACGATTACTTCGTGATGTGTTGCTAGTACTTGAGCAATACCTGCTCCCATTGTACCTGATCCGATTACTGCTATTTTCAATTTATTTTCCTCCTATAGTCCTTTAAATTCTGGTGATCTCTTTTCAAGGAATGCTTTCATTCCTTCTTTTTGATCTTCTGTTGCGAAGCATAGTCCAAATGCTTGTCTTTCGATTTCCATACCTGTTTCTATATCAGTTTGGATACCATTTACTATTGCGCATTTAGAATATTCAACTGCAAGTTTAGCTTTTGAAGCGATCTTCTTAGCAATTTCTAGTGCCTTGTCTACTAATTCTTCTGGTTCGTAAACATGGTTTACAAGTCCGATTCTAAGTGCTTCTTCTGCATTTATAATATCTGCAGTGTAGATAAGTTCTTTTGCTGCTCCTGGTCCAACTGTTCTTATAAGTCTTTGAGTTCCACCAAATCCTGGTGTGATTCCTAGACCTACTTCAGGTTGACCGAATTTTGCCTTTGTAGATGCAACTCTAATATCACATGCTAGTGAAATTTCGCATCCACCACCTAGTGCAAATCCATTTACTGCAGCTATTACAGGTTTAGAATTCTTTTCAATCTTCATGAATGTTTCCATTCCAAGCTTAGCAAATTTTGCACCTTCTGATGCGTTTAGAGATGCCATTTCAGAGATGTCAGCTCCTGCTACAAATGCCTTGCCCTTACCTGTTAAAACTACTACCTTTGTCTTTTCACATTTATCTATTTGAGTAAATAAATCGTTTAGCTCAGTTAAAACTTCTGAGTTAAGTGCATTTAAACTGCTTTCCTTATTTATTGTTACTAGAAGAATTCCATCTTCTTTTTCTTCAACTATTAAAAATTTATATTCCATATTCTTATCTTTCTACTACTAGAGCAGTTCCCATTCCACCGCCGATGCAAAGTGTTGCTAGGCCGTACTTAGAATTACGTTTCTTCATTTCATAAAGAAGTGTAGTAAGGATTCTTGCTCCAGATGCTCCTATTGGGTGTCCGATAGCTATTGCTCCACCGTTTACGTTTACTTTTTCCATATCGAAGTTAAGTTCTTTTGCTACTGCGCCTGCTTGTGCTGCGAATGCTTCGTTAGCTTCGATTAGGTCCATATCTTTAACTTCAAGTCCTGCTTTTTTAAGTGCTGATCTTGATGCTGGGATAGGTCCAGTACCCATTACGTCTGGTTCAACCCCTTCAGTTGCGTAAGAAACGATAGTTGCTAGAGGTTCTACTCCTAGTTCTTTAGCTTTTTCTTCGCTCATGATTACAAGCATTGCTGCTCCGTCGTTGATACCAGAAGCGTTAGCTGCTGTAACTGTACCGTCTTTTTTGAATGCTGGTTTCATACCAGAGATTGATTCAGCTGTTACGCCGTCTCTTATATATTCATCTGTGTCTACTACAGTAGTTGCTTTCTTTGTAACTATTTCAACTGGAACGATTTCGTCTTTGAATCTTCCTTCTGCTCTTGCTTTTGATGCTCTTTGTTGAGAAGTTGCAGCTATTTCATCTTGCATTTCTCTTGTGATTCCATATTTTTCAGCTACGTTTTCTGCAGTTATTCCCATGTGATAGTCATTGAATGCGTCCCAAAGACCATCTTTAATCATTTCATCAACTGCTACGTCATTGCCCATTCTAGCTCCGTATCTGTGTTTTGGAAGTAAGTATGGTGCCATTGACATGTTTTCTGTACCACCTGCAAGGATGATGTCTGCGTCGCCATTTCCAATAATTTGAGCTGCTAGAGATACTGCTCTAAGTCCTGATCCACATACGATGTTTATAGTCATTGCTGGAGTTGTGTAAGGGATGCCTGCTCCAAGTACAACTTGTCTTGCTATGTTTTGTCCTTGTCCTGCTTGTAGTACGTTACCTATATAAGCTTCATCTACCATTTCAGGTTTTACATTTGCACGCTTAAGTGCTTCTTTTGCAGCTACTACTCCTAGTTCTACTGCTGGTGTGTTTTTAAATGATCCACCAAATGATCCTACAGCTGTTCTTGCAGCACTTGCTATTACTACTTTTCTCATAATACCTCCTATTACTCACTTATTCTCTTGGTGGCATAACTGTTGCCACTCCGTCTAGCACCAATTCACCTTTTTGATTGGTTGCTGTCGTTTTGAGCTTAACGATTTTTTCTTTTATTATTTCTGACACTTCACATTTAGCTGTGATTGTATCGCCAAAGTATACAGGTTTTAAGAAACTAAGTTCTTGTCCCATATAGATGGTGCCTGGTCCAGGTAGTTGTGTACCAAGTACAGCAGAAATAAATCCTGCAGTTAACATACCATGTGCAATTCTTCCTTTGAACATGCTAGCTTCTGCAGCTACCTGATTGACATGTGCCGGATTTAAATCTCCAGTTACTCCTGCATATAGATATACGTCGCCTTCTGTTACAGTCTTTGTAAACTCAGCGCTATCTCCTATATGCAATTCTTTTATCGTTTTTCCTTTCATTGATACCCTCCAATTAAACTTAATTAGTTTACCAATTATATCTTACCCATATGGCAAGTATTAAACACAACGTTTTCAAAACTTCTTTCTCTTAATACTTTAACACATGTCTTTGTTTATATT
>CAMYEJ010000027.1 GCA_947254665.1 uncultured Peptoniphilus sp. | reverse complement strand
ATAAAATATTTAGATATTAATGACGACGGGGAGGTATTATGAATAGAAATAGAAATAAAAATATAATTATCAGTGGATTTGCATTATTCTCAATGTTTTTCGGAGCGGGGAACCTGCTTTTTGCACCTGCCCTCGGAGAGGCAATGGGTAAGGCATTTATTCCTTCTATGATTGGATTTATAACCGCTGGGGTTGGTCTAGTTATGATGGGAGCCATCGCTTCTATGAAGGCTGGAGGCAGCATCCTTGAAGCGTCAAGCATTGTAAATCCAACCTTTGGAAAGATATTCTCCACCGTTACAGTTCTTGCCATTGGACCTGGACTTGCGATTCCTAGGACAGCAGCTACCACCTACGAAGTAATCTCCAAAGGACTTATGCCGAATTTATCTCCGATTCTTGCAAGTACAATATTTTTTATCCTGGTACTTTTGTTCGTTTACAGACCTTCAAAAGTAGTTAGCAACTTGGGAAGACTCTTGACACCGATGCTACTTATCGTGCTTGGAATTATCATTGTAAAAGGATTTGTACATCCTATTGGGACTCCGGCAGAAAAGGGAATCGTAGGTGCATTTGGAATTGGATTTGAAGAGGGATACCAAACCATGGATGCTCTTGCAGCACTGATATTTGCGAGAATAATCTATGATGATTTTGTAACTAAAGGATACAGCGATAAAAAGGAAATCTTAGGCATGACCATCAAATCTGCAATAATAGCAGGGATAGGTCTATCAGTTATCTACATCGGTCTTGTGTTCATCGGAGCATCTGCCAGTGGAGAAGGTATTTCTGGTCTAGGAAGAACAGAAATGCTTATCACTTTAACGGAAAGACTTCTAGGAAAATTTGGAAATATCGCTCTTTCACTTTCTATGGCACTCGCTTGTCTAACTACTGCAATCGGACTTACAGCCTATGTAGGAGAATATTTCAGCTCATTATTTAAAAACAAACTATCCTATAATGCCATCATACTTATATCATCAGTATTTGCAGCCATCACATCTGTAAGGGGAGTAGACAATATAGTTGCTATCTCAGCACCGATTCTTGTGGCTCTATATCCAACGGCAATAGTTATAATATTTTTAAACACATTTATCGAACACCTAGGCAAAAGGGGGATCGTAATCGGATCTATAGTAGGATCACTGATTCCTGCAGTAAACACGATTTTAAATTCAATATTTAGAAATATAGATATATTTAAGCCATTAGAAGAAATCCTACCTAAGTCACTTGCGGTATTTTCTTGGGTAGTGCCAGTTGTGGTCTTAGCAATAATATTTAATATAATTTACAAAGGAAAAAAGCAAAACGCATAAAAAAAGGTGGTGTTGCAGAAAGATAATTCTTCTGCCACACTACCTTTTTATTTTTTGAAAAATATTTGTTGTATAAATTTATTTTGTATAAATTTTATTTGTTGCATAAAAAAATAGGACCTAAGTCCTATTTTTAAGTAAATATTAAGCTTCTGGTTGAGCTGCTCCTGTAGGGCATACTGATGAGCAAGCGCCACAATCGATACATTGATCTTGATCGATTTCGTAGATTGCACCTTCAGAAATACAGTTTACAGGACATTCTGGTTGACATGCGCCACAAGCGATGCATGCATCTGTAATAATATGAGCCATTATAGCACCTCCATAAAATTTTATACCTTTTACTGTCTTTAGTATAACACTAGAAAATGGTTTTTTCAACGGCTATTTTCAAAATTAATAAACCTAGTAAATCGCTAGGATATTGTAGTATAGCCATTTATAGCGAAAATATTCCACTTGTGTGATTATAATCAAATTCTAAATGATAATGAGATTATCTAAAATTTAACTAAGATTCCTTTTAAAAAAATAATTTTTTCTATGATAAAATAGAGTTATGGATAAAAAAGATTATGTACCGGGAACGGATATAGAAATATTTCAAAGGGACGATAGATTTAAATATACGACGGATTCCCTCATCCTAAGTTCATTTGCAAATGTAAAGGGAAAGGTATTGGATGCAGGATGTGGCAATGGAATCCTAAGCCTTCGCGTATTAAATAGGGCGAGGGAAGTAATCTCTGTGGACATGGAAAAAATTTATACGGATAATTTAAATAGAACGATCGAACTAAACAATTTAAAAAATATAAAGGTAGTTAACTCTAATATAGAAAACTTGGAAGGATACTCTGGATACTTCGACACAATTATCACCAATCCGCCTTATTTCACAGATAAATCTGCAATGGAAGTTTCAGAAGGTAGAGAACGTCACACAGAGGACATATACATATTTATAAAGGCACTTTCAAAATATTTAAAGTACGGAGGAAGGATGTACATGGTATTTCCAAGCCTTCGTCTTCAAGAGATAGCGGTCTATCTAAAAGAGTTGAATCTCTACATCAAGAGAATTAAATTTATAAAGAAGGACATCTCATCTAAATCGAATATAATGCTACTAGACATTAGGCTCGGCGGTGGATATAATTTAGAGGTTTTACCGGACTTCTATATGTATGAAGGCGGAGAGATGACTGAAGAATTTAAAGCTGTTTATAGAAATGAGGTTATGAAATGATTTACTTTTGCCCAACTCCAATTGGAAATTTGGAAGATATAACCCTTAGGACTTTAAATGTCCTAAAGTCAGTGGATATTATCTGCTGCGAGGACACGAGAAATTCCATAAAACTTTTAAATAATTTCGATATCAAGAAAAGACTTATCGCCTACCACAAGTTCAACGAAAGGCAGAAGGTGAACGAACTTATAGAATTTTCAGAGAAGAACAATATAGCGATCATCTCTGACGCAGGGATGCCGGGCATCTCCGACCCAGGATTTATCCTTATGAAAGAATTAATCGATAGGGATATAAAGTTCGAAGTTTTACCGGGAAGCACAGCATCCATACTTGCACTACTATACTCAGGATTTTCTACGGACCATTTCTTTTTCTATGGATTCTTAGATTCTAAAAGGTCCAAGCGGTTAAAAGAATTGGAAGATTTAAAGGAACTGAAGTTTCCGATAATATTCTACGAAGCGCCACACAGAATTTTGGAAACCTTGGAGGACATGAGAGAAGTCTTTGGAAGTAGAGAGATTTCGATTTCTAGGGAACTTACCAAGATGTTTGAAGAACATATAAGGGGAAGTATTGACGAAATTTTACAGATGGATCTAACCCTTAAAGGCGAGTTTGTAATTGTAGTGGACGGCTATGAAGAGGAAGAGGTAGAAGTAGATATAAGGGCTGAACTTGAAAAGAAAGTGGCTACTGGAATGAAGATGAGTCAGGCGATTAAAGAAGTTGCGAAGGAGTTTGGCCTAAAGAAAAACGATGTGTACAAGGTGAGTTTAGAAGATGAATAAGGGAGTAGAATTAGAATCTATTAGAGATGAGATAAAAAGCGTCGGAAAAGTCTTGGAAGACAGGTATCGAAAAGTTTTTTCACAGGACAGGGATGAATTTAGAAAAAATATTGCAGAACACACTGGAGAAATAGTCGAACTTTCAAAGCTTGACGAAAAGAAAATTGTAAAATTTAAAAATCTAGTGGGGATAGATGGCTCCTACAACAAATCAGGTGGAAACTTTCCTCATTATATAGAACTTTATCGGGCATTGGGACTTCGCTTTGACAAGGAATCTGTGGTGGTAAACGAAATATTCACACCACTTCTGCAAAATACGTTGGAAGAAGAAAACAATATGAAGAAGAGGCTCGCAGAAATCGAATTAAACTGTGCAATTGAGTCCATAATGAAACTGAATCCAAAATATATTATGATGGACGGCGGACTTATTAGGTACAACTTAGATGCGAAGGACAAGTTTGAAGAGCTTTTGGAAATAGTGGACGAGAAGGACATA
The DNA here is from genome assembly GCA_947254665.1 of uncultured Peptoniphilus sp. GTDB lineage: Bacteria > Bacillota > Clostridia > Tissierellales > Peptoniphilaceae > Peptoniphilus_B. The sequence continues at coordinate 8,449 of CAMYEJ010000027.1, read as the reverse complement.
GTTCTATTCGGAGTGGTCAAAGATGTAAAGACCGACTACATCAGAAGATCATTCGACTGGGATGAGTTTTATTATGACAGAGAGCTTATGTTTGGAATATTAAAAAAAGGCGAGGCGCTACTTATAAATAATAGTGTAAATAAAAAGTTTAGCTATAGTTTGAGCTCAGCATTTTTGCGAAGTTCCACCTATCCTGGAGTTATTGGAATAGACGTATACAATAGAAACAAGACTGAACTTTTCGATATAGCATCCCTTGTTTATACATTGACGCCGGAAAATTCTAGGGGAGTGCCATACTTTTTAGATATAGTCGATAGCGAAGTTAAGATAACCAATATTATGATGGAATCTCTTTTAAAAGATAACTTGGACAGAGGTTACTACGAAAGATTTTTCGTAAGCGAAAGAGATAAAAGGAGTATGAAATGATAAAAGTAGTTGGAATAACCACTAACAATACATTTTACGTAGGCAGCAAGGATAGAAACTTCAGGATGAATGAGTTTCTTGCCATCGACGACGAGGCACAGGGGAGGCTTCTCGGAGAAGTAGTGGAGGCGCAGACCTACAATAGATTTATACCGCTTGATATAGGCGGAGATTTCGTGGACAGCTCAGTTTTAATTAGTCTAAAGAGTCTGGGATACGACCTATCCGAAGATACAATCTACATCGCAAAGGTTAGACTTCTAAAAGAAGCGAAGTACCCAGTGCTAACAGGCTCCGATGTAAATATCCCGTCCTTCGAAGAACTAAAGCCTATCATTGCGAAAACCTCTAGAGAAAAGGGACTTATAATAGGAATCATAAAAAACACTGAAGTTTTGTACGACGAAATGGATGAGGAGCTAAAGGGAGTACTAGAAACTTTTGAAGAAGAAAAGACAGAACCGCAGAGGGACGTGCCATTTATTTTAAATATAAATTCCATGCATGAATATCCTCACATTGGAATATTCGGCGGCTCCGGCTCAGGTAAAAGTTTCGGGCTTAGGGTGCTTTTAGAAGAACTTATGAAGAAAAAAATCCCGACAATAGTACTAGATCCACACTATGAAATGGAATTTGGCGACAGTACAAATTATGATTTCAAAGATAAGTACAATAAATTTATGGTGGGAAGAGATATCGGTGTGCAGTTTAGCGAAATAAATGGTATGGAGCTTAAGATAATGCTCTCATCCGTGTCAGATTTAACAGAATCAATGGAGGCAACCGTTGACATCATCCATAGAAAAGGTGGAACTGCGGAAGGCTTAGAGGCTCTCATAGACAATTTAATTGAAGCTATCGACCTTGGTAGAGATAGTATTCAAAAAGAAATCGAAATGGCAAGCGGGGAAGAATTGTCCCACTATGTTCATCTCGAAGATTTACTAAATAAGTACGAGAGAAAAGTAAATATAATGTCTCTTCGAGGAATCGGTTGGAGATTAAAACAACTTATAAATCAAGGCATATTCAATAGAAATATAGACCTTCTATTAAATTCATTAATGGAAGGGAAACTCGTGGTGGTACAAGGCTCCACAAAACTTATAAATACATTTAGTACCTATCTTTTAAATAAGACATACAGATTAAGGCGTGATTATAAGGACTCACTTTCAGTGGGAGGAAACGCAGACTACTTCGTACCATTTATAATTGTTACCGACGAAGCTCACAACTTTGCACCGAAGGCAATACCGTCACCGACGAAATCAGTGCTACGAGAAATCTCCCAAGAGGGAAGAAAGTACGGAGTATTTCTAGTACTTGCAACCCAAAGACCGACCTTGCTAGACGAAACTATAACCGCCCAACTAAATACAAAATTTATATTTAGAACCGTCAGGGCACAGGATATAGATACCATTCGTTCCGAAACAGATTTAAGCCCAGAAGAATCAAAAAGACTTCCATATTTAACTACAGGAGATGTATTCATATCATCAGCAGAGCTAGGAAGGACTCAGTATGTGAGGATAAGAAAGGCAGACACCTCAAGCCCTCACAAAGAAAATCCATTCGACGAGCTAAAGAACATGAGAAACAAACTCAGGGAAGACGAATTTAATATCGTGGCAAACTATCTTCCAATAGAAGAGACAAACCTTATGATGACAGCGAAAAATATCTCTGCATCTAAAGGCTATGATGTGTCGGTAGAAGATTTAAAAGGTATATTAGAAAGGCTAGAAGAGTCAGGACTCGTAGTAAGAGAAAAAGGCTTCCTAGGAGATAAGTATTTGAAAAAAGAAAATTAAGTTTTCTTGGCGAGAATAAAAAATATAAGAATGAAATATTAACGACAAGAGGAAAATAAAAGATAAATAATAGATAAATAATAGATATAAAATCCAAATAGAAATACAAAATCATAGTATAAATATAAAAGGCGAGGGCAACCTCGTTTTTTATTTGTAATTTGTAACCACACTGGTTAGACCTGAGTTCCGTATATCTTTAGCGATGAAAAACAAATAAAAAGACCTCCATTTAAAAAATGGTTTGTAAACACAAAAAATAAATAATAAACTAAAAAATAAAAATCTTACTTGGATTTCATTTCACATTTCAAATAAAATAGGCATAAAAAAAACCTCTCCTAGGAGAGGTTTTTAAAGCGCCATTTATTATTGAGCTACTGCTCTGTCTTTTGAAGTTACTTCTACACTGTATAGTCCGAAGTGTTCTCCTTCAACGTATGGTCTGTAGTCAAAGTGTTTAACTCTGTTGTTGATTACAATCCAGTCAGTTGAGAATCTTGTTGGAATGTATGGAACTTCTTCCATAGCGATCTTTTGGAATTCTTTGTATGCGTTTGTTCTGAATTCTTCATCTAAAGCTTCGTTAGATGCGATTTTCTTAAGAACTTCTTGCATTTTTGGAGAAGTGTATCTTGGCATGTTGAACTTAGCTCCTTCTCCGAAGAATCCTGATGGGTCTGGGTTAGATCCAGTGTTCCATCCAGCCATGAATGCATCGATTTCAGGATCGTCTTCGTCTAGCTTATCATAGAATACGTTGAAGTCCATTAGTCTATCTCCGTAAAGTTTTACGTTAAGACCAATTTCTTTCCATTGTTGTATATAGTATTGAGATAGTGGTTCTGCAGTTTCTCCACCTGCCATGTGAGCGAAGTTGATTACTAGAGGTTTTCCATCTGGAGTTTCTCTGAATCCATCTCCGTCAGTATCTTTGTATCCTGCGTCATCAAGAAGTTTCTTAGCAAGATCCATGTCAAAGTAGCATCCCTTTACAGTTGGGTCATAGATTTGTCCAAATGCTGGTGGGATTGGAGAGTTTGCGAAGTAAGATAATCCGTTGAAGAATTTTTGTCCGATTGAATCGTTATCAATAGCATGTCCCATTGCTTGTCTTAAAACTGGGTCAGCCATCTTGCAGTTTGGATCATATATAACTTTTCCTTGATCAGCATCCCATTTACCAAGTTTGAATCCTAGGTAGTTCCAAGAAAGTCTTGGTACACCAACAGTCTTAACGTTAGATAGATCTTTAACGTCTCCGTAGATGTCGTTACCAGGTCCTAGGTAGATATCGAATTCTCCAGCTTTCATAGAAGCTACAGCTTGAGCTGATGGAAGAACTCTGATTTCAAGGTTTTTGATTTTTGGAGCTCCCCAGATGTAGTGTTCGTTAGCTTTGAAAGTAACAGATTCACCAGGAACTATATTAGTTACATAGTAAGGTCCGTATGAAAGAGGGTTCTTTCTAAGAGCGTCGCAACCAGCAACGTCTTTCATAGCAACACCTTCGTATTGTTTTGCGTTTACATATTCGAATTGAAGTCCGCCACCCCAAAGGATTGAAGGGTAGAATTCTTTAAAGTGAACGATAAGTTTAGAATCGTCAACTTTTTCAAGTCCTGAGATATGATCAGCTTCGCCTTTGTTGTATTCAACTGTTCCAACTACGTTTTGAACGTCTTCGTCAAATCTTACTGATTTAGAGTCGATGATGTAGTCTTTGTTACATACAATTTCGTACATTTTGATGATATCATCAGTTGTTACTTGGTCACCATTGTTCCATTTGAATTTAGGATTGATTTCTGCAGTAGCAGTTTTTGCTTTTGCATCAAATGTCCATCTTACTGGAACTTCATCTTTTGGATTTTGGTTCATTTCGAAGTTAGGTCCACCTGCTGAAGCACCGTTCATTGTGTAACCTAAGATGTTAAAGTCAAGATCATCTTGAGCTAGTACTCCGTTTAATACTCCCTTAAAAGTAGAGTCAGAAATAAGAGCTACTCTTAATGTGTCGTCAGCTGCATCAATTACGTCTCCGTCATTGTCGATAACAGCTTCCATATTTGGCTTTGATCCTTCTTGTTGTGCGTCTCCTGCATTGGCTTTGTTGCCGTTAGCTTTATTTGCTCCACCATTACCGCAAGCAGTAAGAATAATAGCAAATGCTAAAAGTAGTGAGACTTTTTTTAGGATATTTTTCATTACTTACCTCCTGTCATCCTAATCTTTGTCTTGCGTCAGATGCACGGCGCAGTGCTTGTCCGACATAATTTATACATAACATCAAAAACAATATTGTTAATGATGCAGGTACCCATACATATGGTTTATCTTGTATGATTTCTGGCTTACTTGCAAGGGCTATAAGTGTACCTAGTGAAGGAACGTTAGCTGGTAGTCCGAAACCTAAGAATGAAAGTGAGGTTTCAATACCGATATTTCCTGCAAGGGCTAGAGTTGAGTCAACTATAAGGATTGATGAAATGTTTGGAAGTATTCCACCGTACATGATCTTAAGATCGGATGTTCCCATAGTCTTAGATGCATTTACATAGTCTCGTCTACTTTCTGATAGGGCTTTAGATCTTACAAGTCTTGCAGTTCCTATCCAGTAGAAAGCTGACATTATTAAAATTAAGCTCATAGCTGAGAAGTTTTTAATCATTGTTACAAGTACAATAATTATCATAAGAACTGGTAGAAGTGATATAAAGTCTACAATTCTCATCACTACAGAGTCAAATTTGCCTCCATAATATCCAACCATAAGACCTACGAAAAGTCCTACAAAAGTTGTTATAACTGTTACACCGAATCCGATAAGAACTGAGTTACGAGCACCTACGATTGTAAGAGCCATTACACTACGTCCACCGGAGTCTTTTCCAAACCAAGTCCAGAAGCTTCCGCTAGATGGTCTTGCGTATTTTTCGAATATATCTACTTTTACGATTAAATCTTCTGAAATAAAGAATGATGTGATAATTATAAAAGATAAGAATGCTACGATTAGCCAAAATGCAACTGTTGCAACTTTATCTTTTTCAAACTCTCTAAGGATAACTTTGAAACCCATTGGGTTTTCCATTTTTCCTTCTTCGAGTTTCTTCATTTCTATTTCTTTTGCTTCATTAGGAGCTATCTCTTTTTTGTTTTTATCCATGATGGTAGCCTCCTATTCTATTCTTATTCTTGGGTCAACGATACTCATGATGATATCAGAAAGTAATGAACCAAGTAAGTTTAAAAATCCATATAGCATTACTAACGCATTTACAACAGAATAGTCACGAAGTAGTATGGCATCTATAAATAAGTTACCCATACCAGGATAGTTGAATATTCTTTCTGCAATCATTGATCCTCCAAGAAGACCAGTGATTTGGAATCCGAAGAATGCTGCTATTGGTAGAAGAGAGTTCCTAAATATATGATGTGAATATACTTTTTTCATAGGTACACCCTTTGATCTAGCTGTCTTAACATAGTCTTGGGTCTTAGCATCTATGATTTCGTTTCTTAGATATTGGATAGTACCAGTTGTTGAAAGTACAGCTATACATCCCGCAGGCATGATAAGGTGCTTCATTCTATTTAAGAAGTAAGCAAATGAGCCTTTGGCTATGTGAGGATCTACAGAACCCATTGTTGGTAACCATTTAAGTACATAACCAAATAGTAAAAGTGTAAATAGGTATAGTACAAATGATGGCATTGCGTATGAAATGAAGTTATATAGAATAACTCCTTTATCAAATCTTGATCCTGGGTTTCTACCAGCTTTAATTCCTAGTGGAAGTGCAATCATATAACTTAGAACAGTTGCAAATAGTGCTAATGCAAATGTATTTGCAGCTCTTGCACCGATTACTCTAGTTACAGGTTGCTTATATTGGAATGATTTTCCAAAGTCGCCTTGTACAGCTTTTGAAATCCATCTCCAATATTGTTGATACCATGGGTCATACCATCCAGATTCACGTCTGATTTGTTCTAGTACTTCGGGTTTAACATTTCCACCGATTGATCCAGTAAGTGCATCTCCTGGCATCATCTTAGCCATGATGAAGATTAATAAACTCAATATAAATAATTGAGGGATCATTAGAAGCACTCTACGTAAGACTGTTTTCCACATTATTTCTCTCCTCCTTTAAGTGCGACAAAGTGAGTATCAGAAATTTGTGTCAATGGATATACCTTATTATTGCTATCATAGTAAAGATCATATTTTTCATCATATTCTTTTTCTACTTCGTCTCTTTGGCGTTTAAGTTCTTCTTTAAGTGAAGGGTCAGTGTCAGGAATAGAAGCGATAAGTTTTCTGGTGTAAATATGTTTTGGGTTGTTGTAAATATCTTCTCTTGTTCCTGCTTCTACGAATCTACCTCTGTGCATTATATAGATGTAGTCACACATATGTCTTACAACTCCTAAGTCGTGGGAGATGAAAATATATGTTAGATTGAAATCTTTTTGAATTTTCTTCATATAGTTTAGTACTTGAGCTTGTACTGAAAGGTCAAGGGCTGAAACTGGTTCGTCTGCAATTATTAGTTTTGGATAACAAGCAACTGATCTTGCAACCCCGATTCTTTGTCTTTGACCACCAGAGAATTCGTGAGGGTACTTGTAGATTGCTTCTTTAGCCATACCTACTATTGCAAGAAGTTCTAGAACTCTTTCAAATTCTTCTTCTTTATTTAAGTTTTCGAAGTTTCTAATAGGTTCACCTATAATATCGATAACTCTTTTTCTAGGGTCTAGTGAACTCATTGAGTCTTGGAAAATCATTTGAACGTCTTTGTTATAATGGATAGACTTTCTAACTGATTTTTTAGTTACGTCATGTCCGTTGTATAGGATTTCTCCTGATGTAACATGTTCAAGACCTACAATGGTTTTACCAATTGTAGATTTACCAGATCCTGATTCTCCGATAAGTCCAATAGTCTTACCTTCGTCTATAGTCATATTTACGCCGTCAACAGCATATACATAATCTATAATTTTATTGAAAAATCCACCACGAATAGGGTAGTGAACCTTTAAATCTTTTATTTCTATTAAAGCCATATTACACCTCGTAATCAAATTTAAAATGTTTGTAGCAAGTACATCTTACAAAGTGTCCTGGTTCAGCTTCGTGAAGCTGTGTAATCTCTTCGTGTTCGCTTTCTGGAACCCATGGAATTCTAGGAGCAAATCTACAACCTGTACGAGGTAGATTTACTAGTGAAGGAACCATACCTTGAATAACGTGTAGGTCTTCATTTTCTGAATCCTTTTGAGGAATAGAATTTAGAAGAGATCTTGTATATGGATGTAAAGGATTTTTAAATAATTCATTTACATTTGCAAGTTCTACAATTTCTCCAGCATACATTACAGCAACTCTGTCTGCCATTTGCGCTACGACACCAAGGTCGTGGGTGATAAGTATAATACCTGCGTGCATTTCTTTTTGTATATCAAGCATAAGGTCTAGTATTTGTGCTTGAATAGTTACGTCAAGAGCTGTTGTAGGTTCGTCAGCTATCATAATCTTAGGCTTACATGCAAGAGCTATAGAGATAATAACTCTTTGTCTCATACCACCAGAAAGTTCGTGAGGATATTGCCTCATTATTCTCTTTGGATTTTCAATTCCAACTCTGGTTAAAAGCTCTTCTACTCTGGCCATCCTTTGCTCTTTGGTCATATCAGTGTGATAGATAAGGGCTTCTTCGATTTGATCTTCAATTCTTTGAAGCGGATTAAGAGCTGAAAGTGGGTCTTGGAAAATCATACCGATTTTTCCACCACGGATTTCATTGTATTTATCCTCGTCATATTCCAGAATATTTTCACCTTCGAAAATAACTTCACCAGATACTCTAGTGTAATTAAAATCGTGAAGTCCCATTATAGTTGTAGCAAGGGTGGATTTTCCACATCCTGATTCTCCAACTATCGCTAGAACTTCATCTGGATACAAGGACAAATTAACATCGTCTACGGCATCGTAGTAGTCGTCTTTGATTCTGAAAGCCGTATGTAGGTCTTTCATCTCAAGTAAAACTTCTTTGTCCATTTAATTACTCCATTCTTTTTTTAAGTTGTGTTTATTATACCATAATTATGTATGGTAAATAAAGTTTTTAAAATTTTATCTTAAAAACTATGAAAGAAAATTCACATAGAATTTCTAC
>CAMYEJ010000026.1 GCA_947254665.1 uncultured Peptoniphilus sp. | reverse complement strand
TATTATTACTGTACCTAATGAGTTTATAAAAAACTATCTGTCTAATTCTGATTTGAATATGAAACTACTTTCTAAATGTATGTATGAAGCATCCGGTGTAGCTTATGAAATAGAGATACTTGCAGGAGACGACGAAGATCCTGGTAGCTCTTTGCCTATTGAAGATGCTTTTGAAAAATCCAGACTCAACCCGAAGTATATTTTTGAGAATTTCATAGTTGGAAAGAGCAATGAATTTGCCCATGCAGCTTCACTTGCTGCTGCAGAATCCTACGAAAATCCAGAGGCTGCTCATTCCAATCCGCTTTTTATCTACGGTGGTGTAGGTCTTGGTAAGACTCACCTTATGCAGGCTATAGGTCATTTTGTACTACAACAAGACATTTCAAAAAAAGTTTTATATGTAACTTCTGAACAGTTTATGAATGAACTTATAGACTCTATAAAAAATGGTAGAAACGAAGAATTCAGAAGAAAATATCGCTCAGTAGACCTACTTTTAATTGACGACATTCAATTTATTGCGGATAAAGAATCTACTCAAGAAGAATTTTTCCATACATTTAATGCACTTCATGGTGCAAATAAACAGATAGTTCTAACTTCAGATAAACCGCCTAAGGATATAAAATCCTTGAAAGAAAGGCTGGTATCTCGATTTGCATGGGGACTTGTGGTAGATATTGGTCCACCGGATCTTGAAACTAGAATTGCAATTTTAAGAGCAAAATCAGATAGTGAAGGATTCGATGTACCTGAAAATGTAATTAACTATATCGCAGAAAATGTAAGAAGTAATATTCGTGAACTTGAAGGCGCTCTTACTAGGGTCAAGGCATTTTCAAAACTTACAAAAGGTGTAATTACAGAAGATATTGCTAAACAGGCTATAAAAGATATTTACAAAGTAAAGACCACAAGAGTTGTAGATGCGAAGAGAATAAAAGAAGTAATTTCTAAGAATTACAATATAACTACAGATGATATACTATCTTCTAAGAGAACGGCAAATATAGCATTTCCAAGACAGATTGCCATGTATCTAACCAGGTCTCTTACAGATCTTTCCCTACCAATGATTGGACAGGAATTTGGTGGTAGAGATCATACTACAGTTATGTATGCAATAAATAAAATCGACACTAGAATGAAAGAAGATGCAGAATTTAGTATAGAGGTTCAAAGTCTTATAAAAGAGATTAAAAAATAATTTTGTGGATAGATTTACATGTTATTAAAAATTTTTCCACAACTTATTAAATTGAATTTGTTAATGAATATAGTGGCTATGTATAGTTTTCCACATACTCACAGCTACTACTACTAATACTAATAATTTATATATATATTGGAGGAAATATGAAATTTAGAGCTTCAAAACAAGAATTATCTAAACATATCCAAATTGCACAAAGAGCGGTTTCATCGAGAACTACTATGCAAATATTAGAAGGACTTCTTCTAATTGCAAAGGACAATACCCTTACACTAATAGGAACTGATACAGACTTAACTATCATAAGTACTATGGCTTGTATAGTTGAAGAAGAAGGTGAAGTGGTAGTAAACTCTAGACTATTTGGAGATATCATTAGAAAACTAGAAGATTCATTCGTAGATATTACACTTAAAGATTTAAACTTAAATATAGTTTGTAAAAACTCAGAATTTAACATCAATTGTCAAAGTTCTAAAGAATTCCCTAGAAATCTAAACTTTGAAGAGAAAAGTTCATTTACTATGAAGGAAGAAGATTTAAAAGAGGCTATTAGAAAGACCACTTTTGCAGTTTCAATAGAAGAAACTAGAAAGATCTTCACAGGAGTATTTATGGATTGTAAAGAAGATATATCCTTTGTAGCACTAGATGGATTTAGAATGGCAAGGGAAAGAATAGCAATTTCTACTAAACCTTCTGAATCAATAATCCCTGCAAACCACTTAAATGAACTTCAAAAGATTCTAGGTACTGGAGATGTTAAGATCACTATTGGTGAAAGAAAAATACTTTTTGAAACCAATAATACAAAGATATATTCAACTCTATTTAGCGGAGAATATTTCAATTACAAAGATTTAATTAGAAAAAGTCACACCACAGAAGTAAAGATAAATAGAGAAATGTTCCAAACTAGTATTGAAAGAGCATCTCTACTAGCTAAGGAAGAAAGATCCAACCTAATTAAGTTAAATATTGCTGATAACAGGGTTAAAATCTCATCTAATACAGAAATCGGAAATGTAGAAGAAGTATTGGAATGTGAAATAAATGGTCCTGGACTAGATATTGCATTTAACTCAAAATACCTACTAGATGGTATAAAGATTATGGATGAAGATGAAATCGTACTAAACTTCACAGATTCAATAAATCCACTAATAATAAACGAAAAATCCTATACCTACCTAGTACTTCCTGTAAGGCTTGCAAATTGACAAATATAACATTAGAAGAAGAATTTATAAAACTGGATTCTCTACTTAAAATCACCCTTGGAATTACTGGAGGAATGGCAAAAAATATAATTCAAGACGGTGAGGTAAAAGTCGATGGTGAAGTTGAGACGAGAAGAGGAAAAAAGATTTATAAAGGAAGCACAGTAGAAGCATTAGGAGAAGTGTTTGTAATAGAATGAAGCTAAAATCTCTTCAACTTATAAATTTTAGAAATTACGAAGATTTAAAACTAATCCCAAGCGAGACTCTAAACCTATTTGTAGGTAAGAATGCTCAGGGTAAGACCAATTTAATAGAATCTATAGCAGTCTCTATAAGTGGATCTTCTTTTAGAACTTCGAAAAATGCGGAGATGATTGAACTTGGAAGCAAAAGCTCCAATATAATTTCTGAAATAGAGAAGAAGGGACGATTAGAAAAGAGATCTATCTACATAGATTCTTCTGGAATTAAACATTCCATAAATGGCAAAATAACAACCCTAAAAGATTTTACAAAGAGTTCCGCTGCTGTAATCTTTAAACCTGATGATCTATATATAATTAAAAATTCTCCATCGGATAGGAGAAGGTACCTAGATGATATAATTTCAAACTTAGATTCTATATACAGGTACAATTTAAATTCCTACAAAAAAGTACTCTACGAAAAAAACAAAGCTTTAAAAGTAAATAATAACGACACTTTGCTTGATATTTACGATAGACAACTTTCTAAATTTGCATCGGAAATGCTCATAAAAAGGTTGAATATTATTAAAATTTTGGAAAGTTATGCAAAAGAGTACTACAAAGCCCTTTCAGGGTGCGATTTTAAAATAACCTATCTGTCTACCATAAATCTAAAGAAAACTAAAGAAGAATTAGTAGAAGAATTTTTAAATGCACTTAGATCAAGAAGGCATATAGATAAGAGAAAACTATACACAAGCATCGGACCTCATAGGGATGATATAGATTTTAAAATAAACGACAAATCCGTCAAAAGTTTTGGATCCCAGGGAGAGATAAGGTCTTCCATATTGGTTCTAAAACTCGCGGAGCTAAAATATATTTTAAACGTATTAAACATAACTCCTGTACTACTTTTAGATGATGTGCTTTCAGAACTTGACAGCACGAGAAGGGATGCCCTTCTCACATCTATAGAAGGAATACAGACATTTATCACAAGTACAAATTCTGAAATCATCGATTCATATATAGATGATGATTCAAAAGTATTTATGATTGAAAATGGAAAATATAAGGAGATAAAATGACGAACAACAGGCATTATGGAGCTGGTGATATCCAAGTCTTAACAGGTCTTGAACCAGTAAGATTAAGACCAGGTATGTACATCGGCTCAACAGGTCCAAAAGGACTCCATCACTTAATCTATGAAATAGTCGATAACTCTATCGACGAAGCACTACAAGGAATGTGCGACACAATAGAAGTTACAATTTTAAAAGATGGTTCCGTGTCCGTTAGCGATAATGGATCAGGAATTCCAGTAGAAAAACATCCTCAAACTGGTAAGAGTACCGTTGAAACTGTACTTACAATACTTCACGCCGGAGGTAAGTTCAAAGAAGGAGCATACAAAGTTTCCGGAGGACTTCACGGTGTAGGGGTTTCAGTTGTAAACGCTCTATCTACCAAACTTGTAGCAGAAGTCAAGAGAAATAAAAAATTATATAGACAAGAATTTTCTAGAGGTATTCCTCAAACTGAACTTGAAGTTGTAAAAGACTTAAAAGAAGATGTAACTGGAACTACTATAATATTCCATCCAGATCCAGAAATATTCGAAACTGTAGAGTTTGAATTTGAAGTTTTGGAAAAGAGATTTAGAGAAATGGCATTTTTAAATAAGAATGTCAAGATCATCTTCACCGATGAAAGAGTGGATAGACAAGAAATCTTCCACTACGAAGGTGGAATTAAATCCTTTGTAGAATATATAAATAGAAAGAAAACTAAGATTCACAAGGATGTAATCTACTTCGAAGAATTAGCTGAAAATACTCAAGTAGAAGTAGCTATCCAATATACAGATTCATATTCAGAAAATGTACTAACCTTTGCAAACAATATAAATACCGAAGAAGGTGGTACTCACCTAAGTGGTTTTAGAGCATCTGTTACTAGAACTATTAATGACTACGGTAGAAAATATAATATTATAAAGGAAAAGGAAGAAAATCTATCTGGAGACGACGTAAGAGAAGGAATGACTGCCATAATTTCAGTTAAGATTCCAAATCCACAATTCGAAGGACAAACCAAGTCCAAACTCGGTAACTCTGAAACGAGAGGAATAGTGGATGGAGTAGTTTCTAACGAACTTACAGCGTACTTAGAAGAAAATCCAAAAGTTGCTAAGATTATACTTGATAAAGCTCTCCAAGCTAGACGTGCAAGAGAAGCAGCTAGAAAAGCGAGGGATTTAACTCGTAAGAGATCCATCCTAGATTCTATGACCTTACCAGGAAAATTAAAGGACTGTCACGAATCAGATATTTCTGTAAACGAAATATTCCTAGTCGAAGGGGACAGTGCGGGTGGTACAGCAAAGGACGGAAGAGATTCCAACATTCAAGCAGTACTTCCACTTAGAGGTAAGATTATGAACGTTGAAAAGGCAAGACTCGATAAAATTCTAAACTCAGACGAAATAAAAGCGATGATCACAGCCTTTGGAACTGGAATCGACAAAGAGTTTGATATAAATAATCTAAGATATGGAAAGATTATAATTATGACGGATGCCGACGTAGACGGTGCCCACATAATGACACTTCTTTTGACATTCTTCTTTAGACATATGAAACCACTTATTGAACATGGTCATATATATGTAGCTAAGCCACCTCTTTATGGAGTTAAAAGAGGAGAAAAAGTTATAAGATATTGTTATGACGATGATGAACTAAACTCAGCACTTGATGAACTTGGCAGAGATAAAAACTATAAAATAGCTAGGTACAAAGGTCTTGGGGAAATGAATGCAGAACAACTTTGGGAAACTACCATGAACCCGGACAGCAGAATCCTTTTAAGAGTAAATATAGAAGACGTAATCGATGCGGACGATGTATTCTCAACCCTAATGGGAGTGGATGTAGAACCTAGAAGAGAATTTATTGAAGAAAATGCAAAATATGCAGAAAATATAGACGCGTGAGGTAACTATGATAGAAAATGTAAATGAAAATGGAATAATAGACGTAGATATATCCAAGAAGATGCGTAGTTCCTATCTTGACTATTCAATGTCTGTAATAGTTTCTCGTGCACTACCAGATGTAAGAGATGGTTTAAAACCAGTTCACAGAAGAATAGTCTATGGGATGCAAACCCTTGGAATAACTCCGGATAAATCATATAGAAAATCAGCTACCCTAGTAGGGGAAGTAATGGGGAAATTTCACCCTCATGGCGATTTAAGTATCTATGATGCTGCAGCTAGACTTGCACAAGATTTCAACATCAGGTACACATTAGTAGATGGTCAAGGTAACTTCGGAAACGTCGACGGAGATAGCCCAGCAGCTCCTCGTTATACAGAAATGAGGATGAGCAAAATTGCTCAAGAGATGCTTCGTGATATTAATAAAGACACCGTCGATTTCGTACCGAACTACGACGAAAGAGAAGTAGAACCATCAGTACTACCATCAAGATTTCCAAATATACTTGTAAATGGTTCAGCTGGTATCGCCGTAGGTATGGCAACCAACATGGCTCCACACAACTTAGGAGAAAGTATATCAGCGGTAATCGACTATATAAATAACGAAGATATAGAAATAGAAGAACTTATGAAATCTATAAAAGGTCCAGACTTTCCAACAGGAGCAATAATCCTAGGAAAGCAAGGAATTATAGATGCTTATAAAACAGGAAGAGGAAAGATCCAAGTAAGGGCAAGGGCTGAAATAGAAGAACATAAGGGTAGGTACAAAATAGTAATTACAGAAATTCCATACCAAGTTAACAAGACTAACTTAATCGTAAAGATAGCAGATTTAGTTAAAAATAAGAGTATAGAAGGAATTTCAAACATCAGAGACCTATCTTCCCACAAAACAGGGATAAAGATAGATATAGATTTAAAGAGAGATGCAAATCCAAATGTAGTTTTAAATAATCTCTACAAAAATACTCAAATGCAAATCACATTTGGAATTATAAATCTATGCCTTGTAAATGGTGAACCAAAGGTTCTAAACTTAAAAGAAATCATAAAATACTACGTTGACCACCAAAGAAATGTAGTTAAAAGAAGAACTCAGTTCGACCTAGAAAAGGCAGAAGCGAGAGCTCACATCATAGAAGGACTAAAGATTGCCCTTGATAATATCGACAGAATTATAAAGATAGTTAGAGAATCAGCTGATGATCAAGAAGCAAAGGACAAATTTACAAAAGAATTTGGACTTACAGACGTACAAGGTCAAGCAATTCTAGATATGAGAATAAGAAGACTTACAGGACTAGAAAGAGAAAAGTTAGAACAAGAATACCAAGAATTAATAAAACTCATAGCAAAATTAAAATCTATCCTTGAAAATAGAAAGCTACTAGATAACACAATAATAGAAGAACTTGAAGAAATAAAAGAAAAGTATTCTGATCTAAGAAGAACAGTCCTCGCTCCAGATGAAGGAGACATCGACTCAGAAGATTTAATCGAAGAAGAAGATGTAGTCATAACTCTAACAGAATTTGGTTATATAAAGAGGATGCCTGAGGGAACCTACAAACCACAAAGGCGTGGCGGCACAGGTATATCAGCCCTTACAACTAGAGAAGAAGATTTCGTAAAAGATATTTATATAACATCAACCCACGATACAATTCTATTCTTTACAAATTTCGGAAGAGTTTATTCACTAAAGGCTTACGAAATACCAGAATCAAGTAGACAGGCAAAGGGAACAGCAATAATAAATCTTCTAAATCTTGAAGGGGATGAATTTGTAACAGCAGTTATCCCAGTTAGAAATGTGGATGAAAATGCAAACCTAGTCATGGCTACAAAGAATGGACTTATAAAGAAGACTTCCTATAGCGAATTCGAAAAGATTAGAAAGAATGGTCTAATTGCCATCACTCTAAATGAAGGCGACAACCTAATAGGAGTAAGACTTACTTCAGGAAGAGATGAAATAATGATCGTTACCAAGAACGGAATGGCTATCAGATTCTCGGAAAGTGACGTGAGAAACATGGGTAGAACTGCAATGGGAGTTAAGAGTATAGACCTAAAGGATGACGATGAAGTAGTAGCATTTGAAATACCACAGGACGACAAATATCTTCTAGTAATTTCTGAAAATGGATTCGGAAAGATGACGAAGATGACCGAATATAGAAAACAAAATCGTGCAGGCGTGGGACTTTTAACTTACAAGGCTACAGAAAAATCTGGTAAACTCGTATCTGCAAAAGTTATAGATAAGTCAGATGAAATCATGATCATAACCGTATCTGGAATAATCATAAGAATCGGCTGTGAAGGAATAAGTGTAATGGGAAGACACACCACTGGAGTAAAACTTATGAATATCAAGGATTCAGAAGTAGTTTCAGTAGCAAAATATATAGGAGAAGAAATATAATGGCATTTGAAATACACTCAAAGGTAGAAGATAATTTAAAGATATTTCCAGTAGGAGAGCTAGATATTTACCAATCTGAAAAATTCAAAAACGAAGTACTTTCCCTATACAAAGAAAACCCAATGGATATAGTATTTGATTTTGAAAATCTAGAATACATCGACTCAACAGGACTTGGAGCTCTCATATTCATCTACAAAAGCGTATACGAAAATAACAAGGTAAAGATAGAAAATGTAAAGCCAAATATCAAAAAACTATTTACAATTACAAAACTAGATACCATGTTTATGATAGGTGATTAGATGAATAGATTTAAACTAAGAATTCCCGCTTGCAGCAAGTATTTTGGATCAGTAAGACTTTTTGTATCTGGAATACTATCCGTAGAAAACCTATGTTTTGATGCCATAGAAGATTTAAAGATGGCTGTTACAGAAGGACTAAATATTTTGATTTTAGACGGGAAAAAAGAAAGTATCGAGTTGGAATTTATTTTAGAAAATAAAAGCATGACAGCTATAATTAATAACTTCGATATTGAAAGAGACGATCAAAACGATATGGCATTTATGGTACTTAGATGCCTTGTGGATGAAGTTACAGTAGAAGATAATAAGCTTCTAATTAAAAAGACTTGTAATGAATAAAGACGAAAGAAAAAAAGAGAGGGATAGAAAGCGAAGAGACTTCGAAGAATACAACAAAACGAGGGATCCACAGCTTAGAGAAAAACTAATAGAGGACAATCTCTATATAGCAGAAATCCTCGCTAAAAAATACTACGGAAGGGGAATCGACTACGACGATATCTACCAAGTAGCATCCATAGGACTGATCTACGCAGTGGATAGATACGACCCTTCCAAAGGATTTGAATTCTCTTCATTCGCCACACCTACAATTATAGGTGAAATCAAAAAATACTTTAGAGATAAAGGTTGGACGATAAGAGTACCTAGAAGGATCCAAGAATTATCCAAAAAAATAAACAATGCTAGAGTATATCTTGCACAGAATCTTCAAAAAGCTCCAACGGTTTCAGATATTGCAGAATATTTAAACACCACAGAAGAAGAAGTATTAGAAGCCATAGAAGCATCGAGGGTATATCAACCACAATCCTTGGACATCAGCTACGAAAGTCAAAGCGATGACAAGGAAGTAAATCTTGCAGATATAATAGGACAGGATGAGGAATACTTTGAAAAAATAGAAATGAACGATCTAATGGAAAGTCTTTTTAAAAATCTAAACGAAGTGGAAAAGACCATATTGGTAGAAAGATACTTCAATAGAAAGACTCAAGTAGCAATAGCAGAGCAGCTAAATATATCTCAGATGACCGTATCGAGGATAGAAAAAAAGGTACTTGAGAGACTTAAAAAAGATGTAGAAGGCAAAACGATGGGAGAAGTTCTATGAATAGACGCAAATTCTTACTATATTTAAACAAAATAGTATATATATTTGAAATACTCATATCAATATTTTTAATAATCGGAATACTGATATCAGTACCAGATATAATTTCGTACTACGGAGCAATACTAAAATCAAATAGTCTTGTGGGATACGATCAATTTAAACAATTTCTAGACCACGTACTAATACTAGTAATCGCGGTGGAATTTGTACTGCTTATGACAGCCCATTCAGACTCAACTATAATCCACCTAATCATGCTTGTTGTAGCTAGAAAGATGCTTATAAAATCCGACAACATGGTGGATATACTAATAGGAGTAATCTCAATAACCATTCTATTTGCAGTTAGAAAATTCCTTATGACCTCATCAGTTATGGACACAATATTTACAGGAAGTGAAAATAATTTCTCCGCATCCACCGAGATAGAAGAAATAAATAAACTTGAAAATTATCAAATAGATACCAAAGGCTACAAAACCTTGGGAGGCCTGGTATCTAACTTGGTAAAAGAAAGTGGATACGAATTAGAAATGGGAACCATGGTAGACGATGGAGAATATATCTACGAGATAGTTAAAATCTCAAGCAATGTAATAGAAA
The DNA here is from genome assembly GCA_947254665.1 of uncultured Peptoniphilus sp. Classification (GTDB taxonomy): domain Bacteria; phylum Bacillota; class Clostridia; order Tissierellales; family Peptoniphilaceae; genus Peptoniphilus_B. The sequence continues at coordinate 2,441 of CAMYEJ010000026.1, read as the reverse complement.
CCATATCTATAAGCAAAATTTCAGGATAAAAGGAAAAGAAAAAAGATGAGCAGAACACTTATATTATTACTAGGACTTACATTACCGGGACTGGCAACTGGAGTAGGAGCAATTCCAATCTTCTTTGCAAAAGAAATAAAGAGGGGCGCCATGGACATGCTTCTTGGAGTAGCAGCAGGAGTTATGCTTGCAGCCACATGTTTTTCTCTAATAATACCTAGTATAGAATTTGGAGGATCAGACTTAAAGGCGGTCTTAATAACTTCTCTAGGAATATTTCTTGGGGCGGTTATGCTCGATATGATAGATAAGTATGCTCCCCACGAACATTTAATAGACAAAAGAGTTGAAGGTAGAAATACAGATTCACTTAAAAAGATTTGGCTATTTATAATTGCCATAACAATTCATAATTTTCCAGAAGGACTTGCCACAGGAGTAGGATTTGGAACGGAAAATATAAATAATGGAATCGCCATCGCAGTTGGAATAGGATTACAAAATATGCCAGAAGGTTTGGCTGTTGCCCTTGCACTAGTAAGGGAAGGCTATAGCAAGAAATATAGTTTTATAATAGCCCTTATAACAGGACTAGTAGAACCTATAGGAGCAGCCCTAGGCTACGTACTAGTATCAATATTTAATCCAATCCTTGGAATAGTACTAGCCCTTGCAGGAGGAGCGATGCTATTTGTAATAAGTGACGAAATAATTCCAGAGACCCACTCCAACGGCTACGAAAGAGAAGCGACCTATGGAGTAATAATAGGATTTATAATCATGATGATAATGGATGTGACCCTAGGATAGAAAAAACCCTGAACATTCAGGGTTTTTGTTTTAATTGAACATTCAATACTTTTTTATGGTAATATATCATTAAAGGTAAAGGAGGATTTATGAAAAACGTAGCAATAATGGCAATCATCGTCGAAGATAGAAACTCTGTAGAAAAGATAAATTCAATTCTTCACGAATACAGAGAATTCATAATAGGAAGAATGGGTCTTCCATATAGTGAAAAAAATATTTCGATTATCTCAATCATCTTGGATGCACCAAAGGATAAGATTGAAGAACTATCAGCTAAGATAGGAGAAATACAACACGTTAAATCAAATACCTTATATTAATTTACTTAAAAAGAAAAGTTGTGCCCTAATGACACAACTTTTTTGTTTGTTTAAAATTTTGTTTTAAATTATTTTACAAATGAGTTTATAGATGTTACTAATTTTTCTGTTGCTTCGTCTACTGAAAGTTTTCCAAGTGCAAATTCGTTAACGATGTTAAACATTGATGTACTCATTTCTGTGTAGTAACTTGGAACTCCGTTAGGGAATGGGTTAGCTATTGTCTTAGCTTGGTCTAGAAGTGTTCCAGGGTTTGCGATGGTTCCATCTTCTATTAGAGCGCTAAGTGCTTTAACTCTTGTAGGTACAACTTTCTTTTCTTTGTGGAACTCTTGTTGTACGTCATCTCTTGACATAAATTCGATGAACTTCATAGCTTTTTCTTTGTTCTTAGAGAAAGCTGATACTCCTAGTGCTTCTGTAAATGCTAAAGTATTTGGAGATACTCCATCTTTACCTGGAAGCATGATTGTTTTAACTTGTCCAACAACCTTTGAGAATTCTTTGTCATCAAGTTTGTTTACATATGCTGATGGTCCGATTAAGAATGCTCCTTCTCCATTTACTATACCTTTGAAAGTTTCAACTCCTGGTCTAGAAGCTTCGTTTGGATCGATAAGTCCATTCTTTAGTTGGTAATCTAGAGTTTCAAATCCGTCTCTTATTGCAGCTTCGTTAGCTGTGTTATCGTCATTTAAGAATACTCCGTTTCTAGTGAAGACTAGAGTCATAAATGATGTTGAAGTCTTTTCTTCAGCGTTAAGTGGGAATAGTATTGGATATTCAACCTTGCCATCTTTTTTAGCTTGCAGTAGGATTTCGTTTAGTTCGTCATAGGTAGCTGGAACTTTGTCTCCTGCCATTTGTGTGTTTAGATAAGCGATTCTGTAGTCGTTTATGAATGGTAGTGAATAAACATTTCCTTCTACTGTGAAGTATGGAATAGATGCGATATCGTTCTTAACTTCATCAGATAGATCTAGTTTTTCTAGCCATCCTGCTGCTACAAATTCTCCGACCCATGACCAGTCAACTTCAAATACGTCGGCAGCAGCTGTGTTACCAGCACTTGCTATACCAACCTTTTGTTTGATTTCGTCCCATCCTTGGGTTTCAACATTTGCAGTGATTCCAGTTTCTTCTTTGAATTTTGCAAGCATTTCATCACTTGGAACTCCCCATTCAGGAACTAAAACTGTGATTTCACCTTTATCTGTTTGAGCATCACCAGAGTCTTCCTTTGGTGCAGGCGCTTCTTGTTTACCGCAAGCAACTAGTAGAGTTGCGATTAGTAAAACGCTTAAAAAT
>CAMYEJ010000025.1 GCA_947254665.1 uncultured Peptoniphilus sp. | reverse complement strand
AAATAAAAAAAGGAATGAGCATTAACCCATTCCTTTAAATTTTAATTGGCTGCTTTTTGAATTTCTTTATATGCCCAGTGTTTTGGAGAAAGATCTTTAAACTTAGTTTCTTTTCCTTTTTCTGCTACATTAAAGGCACGATTTACAATAGTAATTAATTCCGCACGGGTAACTGTACGTTCGCCGTCAAAACTTCCGTCAGTATATCCACTAATAATTTTCTTTGCTTGCACTGCTCCAACATAGCCACTGTACCAATCATTAGGTTTTACATCTTTAAATTTTGCACTTTCTGGTTTAAGATTTAGTATCTTTGAGATTATTACTGCTAGTTCAGCTCTCTTCATTCCAGCTTGTGGGCGAAGTTTTCCATCTTCAGATCCAGTTAAGATATTTAATCCATAAAGCTTTGCCATATTGTCTGAATACCAAGTGTTAGATTCCATATCTTTTGATAGTTTATATTTTCCGCTACTTTCAATAAACTGTCCTAAAATTTGAGCTGCTTCTGCCCTAGTTACCACTTGATCAGGTTTAAATCTTCCATCTGGGAATCCTTTTACATAAGCTTCTGTAGGCACCTTGACTTTGAAGTCCATATTATTTCCTTTTGAAATTTCCTTTACTTCCTTATTTTCTTTTTTGATTTCTACTTGGTTAAATGTCTTAGGTTCTTCATGTCTAGGTTCTACACGTGGCCATGGATTTGGTCTTGGAATTGGACTTGGTTCTGGTCTTGGTGTAGGCCTTGGTTGTGGACTTGGTTCTGGTCTTGGTGCAGGTCCTGGTTGTGGACTTGGTTCTTGTCCTGGTGTAGGCCCTGGTTGTGGACTTGGTTCTGGTGTAGGCGTAGGAACTTCAGCTACCAAATTTTCTGCTGCTTCAGAGACAGCCTGAGTGGCTTTTTCAATCTCAGTAATATCCTTTCCTCCTAGAGCTACTTTTGCTTCTTCTATTGCCTTGTTAAGTTTATTTTTTGAATCTTCTGTGTACTTACCAGCAGTTATTTTTTCTTCTGCGTTTTTAATTGCAAGTTTTAAAGCATCTTTAGCTTCTTGAAGCTTAGTATCTTCTTCAGGCTCTCCTATTGGTTTCATTTTACTAATGTCATACCTTAAACGCATAGGATCTCTGTTGGCTCCTGGTGTAGTTCCAATTAGATATTCCACTTTAATAAAATGTTCTTGTTTTATTTCATTACCCATGCTAATGGTAATAGAGGTTAAATCACCATTATTATCATAAACTTTGTCAATAAGTGGCATTGTATCTATAAGTCCAGCTACATCAGAACTAGCATATAAGATATCTTTTAGATGACCTTCTATGCTGCCAAGTCTTAATACCTGACAATTAAGAACTACATCATAATGTACACTGCCATTTTTAAATGTTTTCTTAATCACTTTTGCAGGAGAATGGAATACTCCAGCCGCCATTGATTCGTTTTCCTTGGATGCATGAAGAGCTTTAAAAGGAAGTTCGAATTCTTCCGTTTTAGTAGGCGCTTCTTCTAATCGCTTTTCTAAATTTCCAACAGTTTCTTTTAGCTGTCTTCTTCCATATTGTAATCTACCTAGACTTGCATTTTCATCATTCGCAATTTCTTGGGCAGTTTTTAAGAATTCTTGGAATGTATGCCAGCTTTCAACTGTGTAATCCTCTTCTTGTAATTTAAGAGCTTCTGCAATTTCTGAGTTCAAAGCTTCACGTTCATCTTGTATTAATTTTTTCTGAGTAAATTCAAGATTTTCCATAGCTCCATTTAATTCTTTAGCTGCTTTATCTACAGAATCTTGTGAAGGGAATGGACGTCCCAAAATTTCACGAGCTGTATCTACTGCAAGCTCTAAACGATCATAAGTTTTTTGAGTATAATCATCACGATTATACTTAGCTTCTTCAAATTTATTTAATGCATCTTGTAAAGCCTTCTTATCTACTAAAGGTTTTTTATCATTTCTCTTCAAATCATCAATGGCCTCATTCAAATAATCTCTCTTGATACCTATTAAGTCTTGATTTATTTCATTGTCTGATTTTTTAAGCATTTCTTTAGCTTCATTCAAGGCATCACTTACTTCTTTCCAAGTATCTTCGGTATAATCGTCTGCATTTAAAGCTTCTGCGCGTGATATGGCTTCTTTTAACTCAGAGAAGTCATACTTAGATTCACCTTTTTTGCGAAGTTTACTCAATCCTTCATTTAAGTTGTTACAAACCTTATCTACTTCATCTTGAGTTGCCTTTTCATTTAGTAGAGTTTGCTCTGCCATAGGCAAGTAAAGTTCGATATATCTCCAATTACGTTGATCTTCTTCACTTTCTGTTTCGTATAGAGATTTGTTTTCTAAAGCTTCACGAGCCTTTGCAACTAATTCACGAAGTTTATTCTTATCAATATAATTTGGATCTATACGATCAAGTTTAGTTAAGGTTACACTCATGCGTGTTGCACTGCGAGGAGCTTTCCATGTTTTAGAGCTTTTTATAAGTCCAAAATAACCGTCTTCCATATCCAATAGTTGTATGTTGGAAGGGATAAATTTAATTTTAACTGTCCTTTCATCTTGTCCAGGTTCGAAATCTATATATTGTGTAGTTCTGTCTATATCTAAACCTGTAAGTTTTAGACGAAGTCTACCGCTATATCCTTTTCTATTCAACTGCACTGTTATTTCTTTGGATAAAATCTTGTCAATTTTAATATTTTTTGTCGTGAAACTTGAATTTCCAACAGTAAAATCTTCTCCACCTTCAACTAATGCATAGTGACCTTCTTCAATGCCTTTTATTTCAATGGTGTAGTTTCCCTTTGGTAGTTTAACTGATACTTGTCCAGACTTATTAGCACTTACAGTAAACTCTTGACCTTCCACATCTTTGTTTTTAATTACAAGGGTGGCATTGATACTGTAAGGATTGTTTATACTTATATAAACATCTGTGGTGTCTACAGTTTCAAATCTAACTTCTAGCTCTTTTACTGTATCTTCATCTTTTATTTCAAACTCTCTAACTCTATCTCCTATTAATTTGTAGTTACCATCTTTTAAATTAATAACTAAATTATATTTTCCTGGAGTTAAGTTGTTTGGATCTACTATGTGCCCATCTAGTGTTTGAATAGTAAAATCATATGCTTCACTTGGAACTGAATCATTACCTGCAAGAGCTTTGATTCTCACACCTCTTTCACTGCCTGTACGAACACCCTTTTCCAATGGATATTTTATATCGTTACGAGCTTGGTCATTAATTTCAACCTCATAATCTTTAAGATTAATATCCTTTATATCAAAGACATACTTTCCATCAAGTATTTGTGGTTTAATAGTTTCCTTGCCTTTTTTAAGTAGAACAGATAAAATGCCTGATCCATTTTCTTCAATGGATTCAATGGTATAGGTCTTCTTATCTTCACTAAAGTAAGCTTTTGTAACCCTTGGATAAACTCTATCCATAATGATTGGAAACTCTAATACTTGGCTATCGTCACCGATTTTTTTGCCTGCAGCAGCAACTTTTACTGTCATTTTGTAGTTTCCATCTGGAAGAGGTTTGCTATTTAAATCATTACCGTTCCATTGCCAATGTGGTTTAGTGGTCATCATATTTTCTGCAAACATATTTCCCATTCTAGGATCCACAAAGAAGTTCTTCACTCCATGGTCTTCTGGATTGTTGCTGTAGTAAACTTTATCTCCAGCTTCATTTACAATAGTTAGTTCAACTCCACCAAAGTTTCTTAAAAAAGTTGCCATAAATATAGCCTTATCACATCTGCCGTCACCATTTGGTGAGAATGCAATTTTATTTTTATCGAAATGTGGATTTGCCTTTGTTGAATCTGCTTGTGTTCCAAGAACTATCAAATTCTTTTCGATTTCTCCACCAATATTTGTGCCATAGTAATCGTCATCTTTGCCCATGTTGTAGTAGTATGATCTCTTACCTTCTTTTACTAAATCATAGAGAGATTTTTCTGCTACTTCTAATTTGTCAAAAGATCCATAAAATCCTACAAATGGTGCTGATAAATTAACTCCACCATTTTCTTTACAGAATACGAAGCCTTCTAAGAAAAATCCATTTTTCATAGCTTCTTCTAATTTATCCTTATCTGTGATAGGAAGTTCTATAGTTACATCCTTAGTTCCATTTGGTCCTACTACTATGTTTTGTGGCTCGCTTTCAGAAATTTTTGCAGGTTTTAAAATAATCTTTCCACCTTCTACTTTATCTGTATTTAAAACACCATAACATTCATAGTTCTTAGTATCATTTCCAAGGTTTACGATTTTGAAATTTACTGTAACTTTATCTCCGCTTAATGACTTGCCTAAATTAATAGAAGTTAATCCATTTGAACCTTCTATATATGCAGTTGCTTTTATAGCCCTGTCCACTTTCATTAGACCAGAACCTTGTTGACGAGGAGATGCATAGGCACCTGAATCTTCATATTTGTAAGGTTCTGCTGTGGACATTAAAAGTTTTTTAATTAAATTATATTTTGCTTCTTTAACATAGCTTGGATAATCTTTTTCCACACGATTTTTTACTAATGCAACACCAGCTGCAACGTGTGGTGCTGCCATTGAAGTACCATCCATTACACCATATTGGTTATCGTTTAATGCAGATAGAATTCCTCCTCCAGGAGCAGCAATATCCGGTTTTAGATTTCCATTAGGTGTTAAGCCCCAAGAAGAGAACTCTGAAGGTTGTCCACCATTTTCGCTTTTACCGTAGATAAATTCGTCATTGAAACGAACTTTGCTATTTATTCTACCCTTTAAGTAAAGGCCGTCTTCTCTATTTACAAAGGCGCATGGGATAGTTGTTCCCGGTGCTTCCACTTGAATAAGCGGCATATTAGGTTCATTGTCATAAATAATAACACCAGCATATCCTCTAGCTTTAGCATTATTTATCTTTTCTGAAAAAGATAGTGGCTCTCCACTAATAGGTCCTGGTTCTCCACGTTCTATTAACGCGTAGGTTGAATCATTTCCATCTTCTGTAAAATCTTGTTTTCTTCCGTAACCGCAGTCCTTTAAACTTACCCATTGGTCTGTTACTTTTGCATTGGAAGTAGGTTGGAAACTTAAAACTCTATCGTCTCCTTCAATTTGTATTCCCTTCTTAGCAACTTCCATATTTTGAATAGATGCTACAGAAAGAGAATTGGGACTTACGGATGGGTCTGCCAACATACCTATATCAGGGTTTTCTGCTTTAGGTTTTTCATTTAAACCTGGTGAATAGCCAAAAAATCCGTTATTTCCAGCTGCAATAGCAACTAGAATTCCCGCTTGTTTTGCATTTTCAAGTGCAGTTACTGTATTTGGAAATACATAGTCTTCTGTACCTGCCGGAGATCCTATACTTATATTCATAGAATCTACACCAAGTTTAATCGCATCATCAATTGCCTTTGTGTATATTTCTGCTGATGTTCCATTTCCGAACATACCGCCACCAAATACACGCATAAACACAATTTGTGCCTCAGGTGCAACACCTTGTATCTTTTTGCTATTACCAGCTACAATCCCTGACACGTGCATACCATGACTCATTGGATCAACTTCTTTTATAGAAGTGGATTTGTTCGCATAGTTATAACCAAATGGAACCTTTGAATTAAAATATTGTCCTCTTGCAATATCTAAATCATCTATTAGTTTCTTAACTTCGGATTCACTTTTAAATTTTCCGCTATTGCTATCTGTTAACTTCATGCATTCATGATATGGATCTAATCCTGAGTCAATAACAGCAATCACGCTTCCTTTTCCAGCATAGTTTTTTTCCCATGCTTTAGTTGCTTCTACCATTTTATTGGAAGATGCATCCATTGTAGTGTAGGTTGAACGAGGCATGATTGGTTTTTTAGGGGCCTTGAAAATTTGAGATATTTCTACAGATTCAACATCTTCCATGTTCTTAATGGTATCTATATATTGGCGTTCTACTTCCATGGCAAGTCCAACATATGCCACGTCGTAGGTTTCTACTACTTTGTACTTAATCCCCATTTTATTTAAGGATTCATAAAAAGTTTCACGAGCTGCTCGAGAATATAATACTTTCTCATGTATTTTTTCTTGTGTGGTTAATTCTTTTGCCTCTACTGATTTAATCCCTGTTCTTTTTTCTTGTTTTCTTTCTTTTAGAGCTACAAGAAGTGTAATTACTTCAGATGGATCTTTAACCTCACTTGGAACAGCTTTCGCCGCCCCATTTGGAGCGGCTGCAAAGCCTTGATCAATAATTCCTGAAAAAAGTAAAAGAATACTTAAAACTATAGGAAGAATCGATCTTTTAAATTTAATTTCTATACTCATTTTAAGAGCATCCTCTCTTTCTCAATCAATTAGCTGCCTTTTGAATATCCTTGTAAGCCCAGTGATTTTCTGGTAAGTCACTGAAAACTTTTCTAGATTCTTTTGCAGGAATATCAAAAGCACGGTTTATCATTGCTATAATTTCAGCACGAGTTACTATTTGATCTCCACCGAAAGTTCCGTCACTATAGCCAACTACAATTCCCGCTTCCTTAGCTGCACCTGCGTAACCTGCGTACCATTCATTTGCTTTCACATCTTTAAAATTACCTACCTTTGGTGTAAGTCCTTTTAATTTTACAATCATGGTAACCGCTTGTGCTCTAGTTACACCTTCATTTGGACGATAGTTGTCAGCTCCGAAACCTGTAATTATTCCTGCGTTAACAAGAGTTTTGAAACTATCGAAATACCAATCGCTAGTTTTTATGTCGTTAAATCTATTCGCTAAATTGTCATTAACTTTTACAAATTTAGCAAGCATAGTTGCTATTTCAGCACGAACAACTTTTTGATCTGGTCTGAAACTACCATCTGGATAACCTTTAACAAAAGCTTCATTCGGAACAATTACTGTGAACTTTTGCACAGAGTTTACTTTTTCTTCTTTCTTTTCTATTGGTTTAGTTGAAGTATTATTACTTCTACCAATATTTGTATATGTGTTCCAAATATATGAAGGCCTGCTTGGTTCAGATTTTGGAACTGGACTTGGCTCAGGTCTTGGTGTAGGGCTTGGTGTTGGAGCTGGACCTGGAGCTGGTTTAGCAACCTCTTCCTTAAGTCCTTTAACTGCTTCTTCTAGTGCTTTTTGCGCATTTTTAATTGCAGTTTTGTCTTTTCCTTCTAAGACTTCTTTCGCTGATTTTATTTTTTCTTCTACCGCTTTTTTGCTGTCAGCAGTATATTCTTTGCCGTCATTTAGTCTTTCTTCTGCTGATTCAACCGCTTCTTGAAGAGCTTCTTTTGCTTCTTTAAGTTCAGTGTCTTCTTGTGGGGCAACTTTCTTTTCTTTAAGAGCACTTACTGCTTCTTCTAGTGCTTTTTGCGCATTTTTAATTGCATTTTTGTCGTTTCCATTCAAGACTTCTTTAGCTGATTTTATTTTTTCTTCTACTGATTTTTTGCTTTCAGCAGTGTATTCTTTGCCGTCTTTTAGTCTTGCTTCTGCTGCTGTGACTGCCTTTTGAAGAGCTTTTTTTGCTTCTTTTAGTTCAGTGTCTTCTTGTGGTACAACTTTCTTTTCTTTAAGAGCACTTACTGCTTCTTCTAGTGCTTTTTGCGCATTTTTAATTGCATTTTTGTCGTTTCCATTCAAGACTTCTTTAGCTGATTGTATTTTTTCTAATACCGCGTTTTTACTTTCAGCTGTATATTCTTTTCCGTCACTTAGTCTTGTTTCTGCTGATTTAACCGCTTCTTGAAGAGCTTCTTTTGCTTCTTTAAGTTCAGTGTCCTCTTGTGGTACAACTTTCTTTTCTGGAGTTTTGAAGTCTACAAAGTAACTAAATGTAGTTTCAAAATTATTCTTTGATAACATCAAATGACGAGTCAATCTATAGTTTGCATTAGGATGAAGTGCCACATTGATTTCCATATTCAAACTATCTAAAGGATCTATCTCAGATAATGTGCCGTTGTGTCCTTTATTCTTTATGAATTCTTCATGGACCACTGTTTTTTTATTAGATTCAACTTTTTCAATAATATTTTGAATCTTCCAATCCCAACCATCTTTATCTAAGACTTGCGCTATTCCAAGTTGGTCGTTTCCAGTACGAACTTTATATTTATTGTAAATTTTGCTTTTTACAAATTCTTTAAATTCGTTAGTATTCTTAAAGAATTTCCAATCGTTAATATCTCCTATGTTCCAGTAGAATAGTTGAAGCATATCTAATTCTTGACTTACTTTTACTTTTCCATCTGTATAGTTCACTTGAGCATTCATTGCACTTCTTTGCGGTTGGTAATAGTTGTCGTGTGTATCCTTAATAGTAACCCCCGCTTTCTTAATGATTTCCAATTCACCATCTGTCAAAGTTGGTTTTAAGTAGTTACAAGATACATCAAACTTGTTAAATCTTACCCTTTGACCGCTAGCTTTTTTTGCTATTTTTGCGAAAGGTACTTCCTTCAAAAGATTTCCCTTTACGATTAAGTTAGGATACTTAGTTGGGAATTTATTAGCATTTTCTGCAAGTCTTAACCATAGACTTTCTGGCAAGGATTCAATTTCGTTATTTGCAACATCTAATGTTGTTAAACCTTTCAATTTATCAAAGCTCTTAGGAAGAGTTTTAAGCTTGTTATTATTTGCAGTTATTTCTTCCAATTGTTTATAATTTGCAAAGACTTCCGGAAGTGCATTAATCTCATTCTTATTAATTACAATTTTTTTCAAACGTCTAGCCGTTTCAGGCATTACTCCATCTAGACTTGTAAGTTTATTTTCGTATAGGAAGATACTTTCTAGCTTAGTTGCATTTTTTAAAAATCCTTCCGGCAATTTTTCAATGCCATTATTAGCAATATCTATTTCTTTCAAGTTCTTGTTATTTTTCAGTAATTGTGGATCTAAATTTTTTAATTTATTTCCAGACATCCATAAGGTTGAAAGATTTTCGCAATTATCAAAAATTCCCGTAGGAAGAGTTTCAAGTTTATTTCCATAAATATTAATGTGGGTGATACTTGTCATCTTATCAAATAGTCCTGCAGGTATTTCTGTAATATCATTGCTTGAAAGTTCAATTCCAGTTACTCCAGGTCCAAGATCTTTTAGCATGGAAATATCTGGTGTTTTTGCAATTTTTTCTCCGGAAAGATCCAATTTGCCGGTAGCCTTACCTAATTCTTCAGGTGATAATTTACCATCATTATCTAAATCCCTAACTCCAGCTTTTAGAAGTTTAAGAGTTAAGTTTTCTAGATTTTTCTTCTTTTCTGCTTCTGGATCCTTAGCATCTTCATATCCTTCAAATCCTTTCTTGATAGGAGCTTTGAAGTGAAGGTCAGCCTTACGATAATTTTCAAATTGACCTATTTGATCTCTCTTTCCGCCCATAATATCTACTAGAACTGCAAGTTTTTGAACTTTGTCTAAATCTTTGACTTCAAAAGTAAATATTGCTTGATCAGCTTGTAAGCCTTCTGTATTTCTTGCGCCTGATTTAAATTCATCGCCTAACTTCATAACTAAATCTAGCATATTCTTTTCGCTTGATTTTGCTTTTAGAGATAGGAACATCTTGCCATCTTTAACTTCTAATAAACCACGATCTCCAAAGAAATTTGTAATCATAGGTAATTCTTCATTTTTTCCTTCTTTAGTTGGTGTAAAGTAAATGGTATATTTTCCTTCCGGAAGTTTATCCTTTAAATCAAAATTATCAGTCTTAGCAGGTGTTTCTCCTGGTTTTCTATTTTCCCATTCACTTCCGTCGGAGAAGACGATTTTTATATATGGGTTTTCTCCTGCATTTTTAATTTCATTTATTAGTTGTTCCCCATTTCCTTCATAAGTGTTAACTTCGAAGTTGTCAGTAGTTCTAGTCCAATAACCGCATACATTTTCAATAGCTTCTCCACCATTTACGAAAAACTTAGCTTCTTTAATTGCTTTCGCAAGAGCTTTTTGTTCTTCAACGTCATTGGATTTAACATTTTTTAAACTAATCCTTAGAGATTTAGTTCCATAACTTGTTTCTTCATACTTAACTTCTTTAATTACAAAGCGTTCATTTAGTTTTCTTGTATCTTCTATTTCTTTTACTCCAGAAGTTACAAAGTAGTAGCTAAACTTATCCGCTTCAAAAACGATTTTTCCACCATCAATCTTTACTCCTTGCACAAGCTCAGGAGTAGCTGTGCCATTTTTGTCATAATGGTAAACCTTTAGTGAATCTTTTTCGTGATTTCCTAGAGGCAAGGTTACTTTTACTTTGCATGTAGGTTGTTGTTTTTCATTTCCTAATACAAAGCTGATATCATAAACAGTTATATTTTTAGATTTTGAAGTAATATCTTTTACAACTTCATTTTCATTTACAAATGTATCTTTTGCAATTTCTGAAACTTTCATTTCTGTGTTTTCTTTAAAAGCTTTTGCTGGAAATTCAGCCATGACTGTAGTTGCACTATCGGTTCTTGTTTCCAACTTATCGCTTATAATTGCATAGGTTGTAAATGTATTTGTGTCATATTTAATTTCATTATCTTCAATTGTAGGTGTAATTTTATCAGCACCTGTTTGGATTTGACCATCTTCATCATCTTCATATGAATAAGCTTGGTATAGTGCTATACTTGATTTTTCATGATCACCTACAGGAAATATTAGTTTTACATTTTTGATAGTTCCTTGTTCTGTGTCATTTTTTACAAAAGAAACTTTATATGCAGTGAAGTTATCCGCATCTTTTATTTCTTTTGGTGCATTTTTGTAGATTTCAAAAAACTTATCTTTTCCTACTTTTTCTACTTTAAATTCAGTTCCTTCTTCGAATACATCGGACATGTATTCAGCCTTTACTCCTGTTGCATTATCTACTTTTGTAATAAGCTTAGGAGATTCTGGTTGAGGTTTTGAAGCGTTTGGATCTTCTACCGGTTCTATGTTTACAGTTTTAGTAGCAATCGTATTGTCGTTAAATGTGATTTCTACCTTGATTTCACTCTTTCCATAAAGCGCCTTTCCAATTTCTTCTGCATTTGAGATATAGTGGTCTCTAACCATACTATAGCCAAATGTAGATTTATCAATTTCTACTCCATTTACCTTTATTTTATTGATTTCATTTCCAACTTCTTTTGCTTTTTGAGGAGAGCTGAAAACTAGTTCAAGTTGTGGAGAGTTAACATTGATTCTAAAAATAATATCTTCAATTGGATACTCATCCTTCTTCCCACTTTGAGGTACTACTTCTTCATGATCACTTTCACCCGGTTTGTTATCCCATACAGACCCGTCTGAGAAGGTAACCACGATATGGGGATCTTCCCCAGCATTTTTTAAGGCCTCTCCTAAAGCCGGTCCGCCGTACTCACTGGTAGAATAAGCTTCAAAACATTCTGTCATACCGCGTGTGATCCAACCTTGAACATTAGTTATAGGCGTGCCATTATTCACTTTGAAGCTGGCATCCTTCATGGCTTCTTCCAACGCCTTGCTTTCTGCTGAATCAGATTTAGGTGGTAAGTTTTTAAAGAAAATTTTAGGCGTACTATAGTCGTATTCCTCTTTCCAATTTTTAGAGAAACCTATTCGTTCGATTTGGAATCTCTTAGCCAATGTATTTTCATTTTCGGTGTTTGGTTTTTCTACTTTATCTTCTTTTTCAATATATTTTTTAACATCGAATTTAATTTCCTTTGGAGCTACATAACCAGCTTGAGTATAGATTATTTTATTTCCATCTTTAAATCCAATTTCAATTTTGTGAGCCTTGTTGTCTAATAACTTAAGTCCTGTCATAGCAAATTCGAGTTTTTCATTAAATAAAGTTAAATCTCTCGTATCTTTCTTTGCATCGATAAAGAAGTTCGCAAATCCCGGACTTAAATCATTTCCTTGATTGTCATCTACAAGAATGTAACGAATATTTAAGAAGTATTTGTTATACCATTTTTCTTGAGGTGTATCACTGGAAATTTCAAGTGCGTTACCTAATTTTTCGGGGGTTCCTACTCCTGTTATTTCTAGGCCTTCCGCCATTCCACCTGTATTTTCTTGGGTGAGTCTTTCATTTGGATTTGGTTCATTGTTTTCGACCACATAACCCTTTTCCGTCTTCACGACTTCCGACCCGTCCTTCATAATGATTTTAAATTCGTGGGCTGTTTTATTGTCGAAGTTATCAACAATGGCCTTTGCATCTTTTATTTTATCCCAGGTGCAAAAAATTCCGTTATACCAGATAAGGTTTGGATAATTGTCGCTTCCTATACGGTTTAGAATCTTTCCGTCGATTACGACCTTTTCAACATTGTTTTTTAATAAGTAATTTAATGCTCCTCCAGAAGAAGTATCGTATTTGTATGATAAACTCACACCTACATATGTTCCTTTAGGTTCTGTTGAAGATGTACCTTTTACAATAGCTTTGATTTCTAATCCATCCGCCATTTTTTCAATTTCTTTATTTGGAATACTTCCCCTATAAAATTTATAGCCATTAGAGCCAATCTCTATAGGATTGTCCTTTAAAACTAGTACATGGTTCTCAATTATAACTTTTCCATCTTCTGTTCGAAATTTATAATTTGCTTCGCCAGTAGTGGTGCCTTCTTTATAGTAATATTGTTTGTTTAATTTTATGGAATTTATATTTTCCATCCATTGTTTTTGTTCCTCAGTAAGCTCATTATTTTTAAATT
>CAMYEJ010000024.1 GCA_947254665.1 uncultured Peptoniphilus sp. | reverse complement strand
ACCAGATCCAAACGATCCTGGAAAATTTACTAATGAAGATGATACAGATTATACTATCATCGACTTCAAGACTGATGGCAATGGTTACTTGGATGCAAATCAAACAGAACGTAAGTCTTTTGCAGTTTTAAAAACTTCAACATGGGCATCTGCTCAAGCAGATCCAACAGGTACACCAGCAGGAACAACAGTTGCTAAATTGATTGTACCTAATACAGATGCTAATGCACAAATGAAGTTGACACCGAAAACTGACTTTGACTTTGACAAGTGGGATCCAAATTTACCACAAGACAACAACACTTTAATCAGTGCGATAACAGGGGTTGTAAACAATAAAATTACTTTTGTGGCTAAATTTACAAAACGTGGAGATTTGGTAACACCTACTATTTCTCAAGATGTACAAGATTTTGATGGAACAAATGAAAAGAAAGTTGTTAAAGTAAGCTTTACGAATACTCCAACAGAAGGCTCTAAGGCTCAATTGGTAAAAGTTGGAAAAGATGGATTTGAAACTAATATAGGCGAAGAATTTGATCCAACAAACGGAGATAGCTTAAAAGAAATTATAGAAACAGAAGGCAATGCAAACAGACTTGTAGATGGAGACAAGGTGAAAGTTAAGGTTACAAAAGCAGGTTCTAGTCCAAAATATTCTAATGAAATTGAACTTGACCTTGCAGCACCAGTCTTCAGCGATTTAAAAGTTGAAAGAACTGCAGATTATCAAGTTAAGATTACTGGTAAGGTAACTGATGCAAAGCATGATATTGGTTGGGTAAAATGCGGAAACGCAAAAGGTAAATTGACACCAGTCGATGGAGATAATAAAGTTCAAACCTTTGAAATCACAGTTCTTGTAAAAGAGGGCCAAAATAAATATCAATTAGTTGCTAAGGATGTTTTAGCAAACAAGAGCAAGGATGACGATCAATCTAATCAAGTAGAAGATACAACAAATCCAAGTAATGTACCTAAGGGAGTATCTATTGAATTACGTCAACCTTATGAAGAACAAACAACACTGGTTGTTTGGGGAGAAAAGGACAATAAGGTCGTTGCCTATAAGTACGATAATCAAGGTAAACGAGTTTTCCTTGGAAAGACAGTAATAAATAATAAACGTGGCACCATCACAGTTCCCGCCCTTACAAAATGGGAACGTGTATATGTTGTTGTATTGGATAAAAATAATGAAGCTTCTTATGATTCATTAGATAATACTTCATTAGATGCAATGAACTTTGGTATCAATCCACCAACAAGCATGATAGTTTGGTCACAAATTAACGAAGAAATGCCTACAGAAAATCCTGTAAATCCTGCTGGAACAGGTGTAGCAGGAGGAGAAGATCCACAAGTACAATAATATAAAGAAACACTAGACAAGCTTAATGGCTTGTCTAGGGAAAGGAGGTTACAATTGTGTTTAAAAGTAAAGTAAAACTTTTCATATGTTTCTTTATATCTTTTCTAATTTTAATAAGTACAAATAGTGCATGGGCAGAAGGAAATATGCAAGATTATTCCTTATCTGCAGATCTTGAAGAGTGGACTTTTCACAATGGAAGAAATCATGCTCAAATAAATATTTTTCAAGAAGGTGCTAAGCTATATGTGTCTCAACTGAAAAAAGGTGTTCTAGTAAAAACTTGGACTGAATCAGCCGATGCTTTTAAGACTTTTATTCTAGGAAATGTTTCTGAAGAGGATACAAATAATTTTTCCAATGAATATAGCATTAACTTATATCATAAGAAGTATTGGGTAAATACTCTGATTAAAGGTTCGGTTTTAACTAAGGATGTGGCTAATAAGTCAATAAAGTTAAAGGCTAAGGTCTATCAAATTGCCAATAGTAGCATATCTTTAGTCTTACCCTCTGGAGTTGAGTTAAAAGAAGGCATAAATCTTCAAGCGACTATAAAAACTAAAAATATTGATGATGCAAGTGTGGTAAAGGAGACTCAATTTAATCTTCCTATAGACGGCAAGGAAACTATTTTGCGTGATGACTGGGGCGATCAAAAGCTTTTGGACCCGGAAGAAGATCTATCTTATTTAGATAATGACTATAGGGATAGCATAAAGCTTGTGGGAGAAGATCAAAATCATAAAATTTCTTTGACATTAAAGGATGGCAGCAGTGAAAACTTTATCGTTTCAACTCAAGGTAATTATGTGGATGGTATTAAGATAGTTTTGACAATGGAAAATGAACCACCACAACCAAATCCACCTACTCCGCCACAACCAAATCCACAACCAGAGCCTAGCCCTCAGCCTTATATTCCTGAAAAAGATAAGGATTTGCATAGTAGTTCTGATCATCATTGGATTCCTGTTGTTCACGGACAAAATGATATAGAAAAAGGCATACATTATATTTATATTTATGGATATGAGGACAAGACTATTCGTCCTGAAGGTAAACTAACTCGTGCAGAGGCAGTTGCCATGTTACTTCGTTTAGTTGGAGAGGATTTGTCCAACAAGGCAAAGCTTGACTTTGTAGATACTCCATCTGCTTGGTATAATGGGGCTTTAAATGCTGCAATGAAGAAGAAGCTTTTAATTGCTGATGGCAATAGGTTACGTCCAAATGATCCTATTACTCGTGGAGAGTTTGCTTATGCTTTGTCCAAAGTGGATTCTATGAATGATGCTAAGGCACCTTATATGGATATTAGGGGTCATGTCTTTGAAGAAGCTATAAACCAAGAATATGGTAATGGTCGAATCAAAGGTTATCCTGATGGAACTTTTAAGCCTGATAATAATTTGACTCGTGCAGAAGCTGCAACTCTTTTAAATAATTTTGCAAAAAGAAGGGTTACTAAAAGTGGACTGATTTATGTCAAGGATAAGGTAAAAGTATTTCCTGATATTGATGAAAGCCACTGGGCTTATTATGAAATTGTAGAAGCTGGGCATACTCATCGTTATGAGCGTCCAAGTCATACTTTAGATGAAACATGGATTGAGATTTTGGAATAAATCTTAGCATAAGGTTGTTTTAAAATTTTAGGAAGATTAAAAATTTTAAAGGACATGGCAGGATTACTTTTGATCTATGCCAAGTCCTTTTATTCTATGAAAGGATGGTTTCTTTATGAAGTTAAAGAATTTCTTATTTGTTTTTCTTCTATCTGGGCTATTGTTTACTGGCCAAGTATTTGCTTCAAGAGATATTAAAATTTTAGTAAATGGAGAAGAGGTTAAGAGTGATGTTATGCCTGTTATTGAAAATAATAGGACTCTGGTACCTATTCGTGTTATTAGTGAAAGTTTAGGTTATGTAGTTTTTTGGAACGATGATAATCGCGAGGTAAAAATTACAAAAGATGATAAGAATCTTCTTTTAAAGATTGACTCTAAGCTTATTTGTCTTGATGATGGTAAAAAGAAGGATGAAATTTCTATTGATGCACCAGCGAAAATTATTAAGGAGAGGACTTTTGTGCCACTAAGAGCTGTAGCGGAATTATTTGGAGAAAAAGTCCATTGGGATGCAGACACTGCCACAGTCTATGTAGGCCAGGTGCCAGAGACTGTTTCTGAGCAAGAAGCGGATAAAAAAACAGACGCATCTTTAATGGGGAAAGTACCTGTAAAAGGAAAAACCCCTGAATCCTATCTAATGGAATTGCAGGAAGAAGTGAAAGATCGTGGGATAGTTCAATACGATGAAAAGCAAGAAGTCTTTAGTTTGACACCAAAGGGTCTTGCCGCAAATTTATACCGTTATCTCCGAGATCAAGATCATGTGGACAGGGAATTTAAGGCAGCCTTTAATGATGAGCTTAAGGTCATTGGAGACTATAGCCTGAAAGTACAAAAGGAAACAGGCATTGTCTATGGCTTGCGGATTACAGATCCTGACTCTCCTGAAAAGACCTTGGTCTTCATTCGTGGTGGAGAAGTGGTGGAAAATAATTTAAAAAGTGTAAAATAGATGGTGAAAAAAGCTTTCCAGATTGTTTTGGAAAGCTTTTTTATTGAAAATACTTTTTTCTATTTATTTTTCTACTCTTGAAGTATTCCTTTTGTAAATCCATTTAGAGTATTTTCTCCAGAAGAGATCTTAAATTTAATTTTATTTATTACAATAGATCGTGCTTTATCGTAGGAAGCTCGTTTGTTTTCTTCGTATTGAACATCTCTTGCTTCATCGGTCAACAAGAACATTTTGCCATTTTTAGCTATAGGGGCACTTTCTTCACCTGGCTTAGAATCTTGGAAGACGTATCTTACACTTCCGCCGAAACTGAAATTTTTAACGTCATAGAATTCAATTCCATCTTTGAAGAATGAGAGTTGAAGCTTCATAAGGTCTTTTTCGTTTATGGTAACAGTTACTTTTGGATTTCCAAATGTGTATATGAACTTACCTCCGTCAAGTGTTGCAGTTGTACCGCTCATTTCCTTAACCTTATTTCCTGATGGAACTAGAATAATCCTGTCAAATAGTTTAAATGATCTTAACATTTCATCAGCAAGGGGTCCTGTAGGTTCCATAAAATCTTGTGCATCTACCCTAACTACGCAACCTTTTTCTCCGTTAAGTATAGTTTTAAGAGTCGTGTCATATACATCTTTTTCTGTTATAAAGTAGTAAGAGCCTAAGAAACCGGTATCATCATATCCATACTTCTTACCTTCTACATTTACATACTTAGAATAAACTTTTACACTTTCATCCTCTTCGCTAGGTCTTATTTCTAGCTTTGCATCTACATCTTTAGGTACAAGTAGTTTAAATCCATATTGAGGATAGTCTTTAACTACATAATTTGAACTTACCTTAGGTGCAGGTTTTGGAAATTCTGCAGGTTTGTTTCCGATGTAAACTGATCTTGAAGGTTCATCCCAACCAACTTCTTTTCCAAAGGCTTCAGAAATAAATCTAAGTGGAACGAAAGTATAGTTGTTACTTAAAAATGTCTTTACATCCATTTCACTTGCTTCGCCATTTTTTGCAAAGTCTTTTGAATTTACCTTTAATTCAACCACATCAGTGTCATTTGAAATCTTAATAGCCTTGGTTTCGTCGAAGTATTCAACTTTGTAGCCAAGGGTTTCAGAAATAAATCTAAGTGGTACAAAAGTTCTGGATTCTCTTATGATGACATCTCCATCTTTAAGCTTGCCATCGATAAATAGGTTGACATCTGATTTTGCCATCACGCCTACGAATAGTAAGTTAATGAACAAAATACTAATAAATAATTTTTTCTTCATATTTACCTCCCTTTTAAATTCATTATAGCATAGGAAGATAAAGAAAAAAATTTAATATAATTATTTAGTTAAAAAGTTGACAAATATACCAATAAATAATATTATTAAGTAAAGAGTTTGTATTTAGAAATAAGTTTCTTAAATGCGTACAAAAGGAGGAAAATTATGACAAATAGAATAGTTTTAAATGGAACTTCTTATCATGGAAGTGGTTCTATCAATGAGATTGTTGCTGAAATTAAAAATAGAGGTTTTAAAAAAGCTTTCGTAGCTTCAGACCCAGACCTTATTAAATTCAATGTTACTTCTAAGGTTACAGATTTACTTGATAAGGAAGGATTCCCATATGAAGTATATTCTGATATTAAACCTAATCCAACTATTGAAAATGTTCAAAATGGTGTAGCTGCATTTAAAAAATCTAACGCTGACTGCATAATCGCAATCGGTGGTGGATCTTCTATGGATACATCAAAAGCAATCGGTATTATAATAACTAACCCAGAGTTTGAAGATGTTCGTTCATTAGAAGGACTTTCTCCAACTAAGAACCCTTGCGTTCCTATTATAGCTGTTCCTACTACTGCTGGTACTGCTGCAGAAGTTACTATTAACTACGTAATTACTGACGTGGAAAAAGAAAGAAAGTTCGTATGCGTTGACCCTAACGATATGCCAATCGTAGCAGTAGTTGACCCTGACATGATGTCTTCAATGCCAAAGGGACTTACAGCTGCAACTGGTATGGATGCTCTTACTCACGCAATTGAAGGTTATATTACAAGAGCTGCTTGGGAAATGACTGACATGTTCCATCTTGAAGCTATTAAATTGATCGGTAAACATCTAAGAGGTGCTGTTGAAAATACTAAAGAAGGTAGAGAAGGAATGGCACTTGCACAATATATTGCAGGTATGGGATTCTCAAATGTTGGTCTTGGAATTGACCACTCAATGGCTCATACATTATCTGCTCACTACGACACTCCTCACGGTGTTGCATGCGCTATGTTTTTACCAATCGTAATGGAATTTAACAGAGATTATACTGGTGAAAGATATAGAGAAATCGCAAGAGCACTTGGAGTTAAAGACGTAGATGAAATGTCCACAGAAGAATATAGAGATGCAGCAATAGAAGCTGTTCAAAAACTATCTTCTGACATTGGAATACCTAAGACTAACGAAAGAATCAGAGAAGAAGACCTAGATCAACTTGCAACAGATGCTTTAAACGATGCATGTTATCCGGGCAATCCAAGGGAAGCAACTAAAGAACAAGTCATAGAAATGTTTAGAAAACTTATGGCATAATAAAAAACTCTTCTAGCTAGACTAGGAGAGTTTATTTTTTTATTTAATTTACTTTTAAATCAAGTCTTCGTTTTTAAAGATTGAGTATCCAAAAGATTCTTCAATCTTATTTTTATATTTTAACAAAATTTCTAAAATGCCATTTAATTTTTCGTCACTACTTCTAAATGTAGGAACAGACACACTTATTGCTGCGATGACCTTGTTATCTTTTTCGATTGGAACTGCTACACATCTCGCATCTAGACTAGTTTCTTGAATGTCATAGGAGTATCCTCTTGATTTGACTCTTTCAATTTCTTCTAGAAAGGCACCCATATCAGTAATAGTATATTCTGTAAGAGGGTCTAGAGTTGTTCCGATTAATTCTCTTATTTCCTCATTAGATTTTTTATATATCAATACTTTTCCCAGTGCAGTTGAGTATATTGGCAAGAATTTGCCAACGTAACTCATAAGTTGGATTGATTGGGTAGGTTCTTTTTTTGCTATATAGAAAACTTTGTTGTTTTGTATTATTCCTAGCTGGCAAATTTCGTTGCACTCTTTTACTATTTCTGCCATATTTGTCTTTATCATTTCTAATAGGGAAGTGGATTCCAAGTATGATTCTCCAGCGATAAATGTATTTATCCCTATTTTATACTTCATATTATCTTTTCTTGATAAAAATTTTAGGTCTACCATTGTAGATAAGATTGGCGAGATTGTACTTTTAGGAATATTTGTCTTGTCTGAGATTTCACTTAGGGTGAGTTCTTCTTTTTCAGAAGCTATTGCCAAAAGTATTTGCAAAACTCTCTGTGTTGGCTTGTGCATTGTTACTCCTTTATAAACTACATTATCAGTGTAATCTGTTTTTGTATTTAATCTTATATATTATATATTAATTCAAAAAAAAATAAAAGAGCCGATGGCTCTTGTTATTTTTATACGAATGCGGATGCTCTTTGGATTGCTGTTTCTGTGTATCCCAAGAGCTCTGCTTGTACTAATTTACCATTACATACATCTACTATTAGGTCTAATAGTTCTTCGCTTGCTTGTTCGATGCTTTTGTTTTCTGTTATGATTTTGCTTGCGTCATAATCTATATTGTCAGACATCTTTGCATAGGTTTCGCTATTTCCGGTTATCTTGATTACTGGAGCGATTGCGTGACCTGTTGGAGTTCCTCTTCCTGTAGAGAATACTACAAGTTGACATCCTCCTGCTATGATTCCTCCTACAGAAGAAGCATCATTTCCAGGAGTATCCATTATAACTAGACCTTCTTTACCTTTTATTTGTTTAGAGTAATCGTAGATATTATTTATTATAGAAGATCCGCCTTTGTGAATACATCCAAGAGACTTTTCTTCTAGGGTGGTCAGCCCACCTTCTATATTACCAGGAGATGGATTTCCATCACGTACATCTAGCCCAGTATCATGTTTTATTTTTTCTTCGTAATTATTTATTATTTCATAGAGCTTGTCGTGTACTTCTTTATTCTTAGCTCTTCTTGCTAGTATATGCTCTGCACCTATAAATTCTGTAGTTTCACATAGCACAGAAGTTCCGCCCATTGCTACCAACTTATCACTAACTTCACCTATTGTAGGATTTGCTGCAATACCTGATGTTGTATCTGAGCCTCCACAGTTAGTACCAAGTATTAGCTCTGAAAGTGGAAATTCTTCTCTTTTAACAAGTGCTGCATCTCCGATCATTTTCTTTGCCAAACTTTGAGCCTTTGCAATGGTCTTTAAAGTTCCGCCTTCTTCTTGTATAACCAATGTTTCTATAGGTTTTTTAGTTCTTTCCAAAATCTTTTCTTTTACTAAGCTTGCTTGTGCTGTTTCGCAGCCAAGACCTACTATTATTACTCCGTAGATATTAGGATTTGCTCCATATCCTGCTAGAGTATCAAGTGTTAGTTCGAAGTCTTGTCCTACTTGGGAACAACCAAGTTGTAAATTGAAAGTAACTGCACCATTTAAATTGGAAGCTATAAGCCTTGTAGTATCTGATGCACAAATACTTGCAGGCAGAATTAAAACGTGATTTCTAATTCCTATTCTTCCATCTTCTCTTCTATAACCCCAAAAAGTTCTCAATTTATCACCTCATTCTTTTTCTTCCAGATTTTCTCTATGAGCTTTTACATTATGTGTATGAACATGGGCTCCCTTAGCAATATCAATGCTTGCTCTTCCTATATTTTCTCCATATTTTACGATGTCTTCATCTGTTTTTATATCGAGAATAGCGATTTTATGATATATAGGTATATCATTTTGCGCTACAATTTCTCTTTTTTCTTTATTATCTAAATAACTTACGGTTTCGCCTTTTTTTACTTGGCTTAAAACTGTTACAACATTATCTTTTTCGCTAACCTTAAGAGCGTACTTCATAACTACCTCCTAGATATAACT
Source organism: uncultured Peptoniphilus sp. (assembly GCA_947254665.1). Lineage (GTDB taxonomy): Bacteria > Bacillota > Clostridia > Tissierellales > Peptoniphilaceae > Peptoniphilus_B. The sequence goes on along the minus strand of CAMYEJ010000024.1, from coordinate 4,007 downwards.
GTTTTTCTTAGATTTTTTGCAAATTCATAAGTTTTGTCGTCTAACTCTTCAAATGGGAAGATAGTGTAATCACAAATATTTAGTCCGTCATCGATTAAGAACTTCTTGAAAATATGGGAGAAGTTCATTTCAACACTGTATAAAGGCATTAGTCTGTCGATGATATTTCCGATAGATCTAACTTTTTCATAATTTCCTTCATTTATTGCAAGTACCCAATCAGACCATAGTCTAGGTTCAAAGTTTGAAAGAGCCGCTATACAACCATTTCCGCCTGCAATAATATTTGGAACGAAGTGATCGTCATATCCAGAATATACTTCAAAGTCATCTCTAAGATCTTTAACTTTTAAAATTACTTCTTTTGTATGAGTTAGATTTCCGGTAGAATCTTTCATTCCTTTTATATTTTTATGTTTTTTTGCAAGCTCATAAGTGGTAGTAGCACTCATATCAAAACCTGTTCTCGCAGGGAAGTTGTAGATATAGATATCTCCATTTATCTTTTGTGCAAGCACATCGAAGTAATGGAAGACTTCTTCTTGGCTTATTCCATAGTAGAATGGAGGAAGTATAAGCACTCCCTTAACTCCAAGAGAGATAGCATAGTTAGAAAGTTCTATACATTCATCTATATCTAGAGAATTTGTACCAGGTATTAAATCTAGCTTTCCTTGAGATTCGTCTACATAAAGTTTAATCAAATCCTTTTTATCTTGTAGAGATACTGCTGTAAATTCTCCGCTGCTTCCAAGAGGAACAGCCCCATCAACTCCATTATCTATTAAATATTTAACTAATAATTTATTTCCTTCCAAATCTATTTTTCCGTCTTTATCAAAGATTGTAACGGTAGGTGTTATTATTTTTGCTTTCATAAATATCCTTTCAATTTGAACAGGCAGTCCAAAGACTGCCCCATATTATACATCTAAATTATAGCATCTAATTGCGTTCTTATAGAAGAAATCTTCGTCGTCTTTGAACTCTTCAAGTAAGATTAAGAGATGTTCTTTGAAGTTTGAATATAGTTCTACTACAGGCCAGTTAGACGCATACATTAGTCTATCGCTTCTAAAAGTTTCTTTTACAAATTTTAAAAGTTCTTTTACAAATTCTTTATCCTTTGTAGAATAACCTGAAACTTTAACATAGACATTGTCAAGTTTTGCAAATTTTTGCATTACAGATTTGTATTCTTCAGACAACTCTACGACATTTCCCAAGTGGTTTAAAATAAATGTTTCTTCAGGAAGGCTCTTAGCTGTCTTATAGAAATCTTCAAGTTCAAGAACTCTGTTGCAAGACTCAAAAGGCATGTTCTTCTTAGAAAGATTCTTTAAGCCTTCTATGAATGATTCTTCTAGGCATCTTCCCTTAGGAGCATCTTCTGTGTGTAGAGGTTCTCTAATTCCTGTTGCAAAAGCAGGGACTCTCATAGTAGGGGAAACCTTAGACTTCATCATTGTAGCTAGAATTTTTTTGTTTTTCTTACATAGATCATATATTATTTCGTCTTCTTGTATTGGGTCTTTGCCATCTATTTCAACGTAAATTCCGCCCATAAAATCTATTCCATCTATTTCATTATAATTATTTAATAATTCTTCAAAAGTAAAAGTTCTCTTTAGAACTTCGTCAACACCTTCAAGCCATGGAAGATCTTGCTTTTCTAAATCCCATACGTGAAAGTGGGTATCTATAATTTTATTTTTCATTATTTAACAACCTCTAAATTTTTCTTTGAACCTTTAAATCCGTACCAAGCACAGTATAAAAATCCTGGAACTGCAAACCACATTGCAGCTTGGATTCCGAATTTATCTCCAATAGCACTCATGAATAGAGGAATAAGTGCAGCTCCCACTATACTCATTACAAGCATACTAGATCCAGTCTTAGCATCGCTTCCTGTAATATTAGTAAGAGCAAGGGAGAAGATAGTAGGGAATCCTATTGATATAAATAGGTATGCTCCCATGAATAAAATAACTGAAAGTTTACCAAGTCCTAGTGCAACTGTAGTCATACAAATTGCAGAGATGGTCATGTAAACTCCTAATATTTTACCTGCTTCAAACTTCTTCATAAGTGGAGTAGTTACAAAACGTCCAATTGTAAATAGCAAAGAAAGAATCGCTAGATATTTTGTAGCTGTACCGGAAGTCATTCCGTCCCAGTGAGCTGCAGCATATCCAGAGAATAGTGCCATTCCACCAACTTGAAGTCCGATGAATATAAATTCTGCAATAATTCCAAGCACGAAGTGGCTTCTTGACATAAGTCTTTTTATTATTTCGCCAGTCTTTTCATCCTTTACTTCTTCTTCAGCATCTCCTGGAGGAGATGGAAGATTTGCAAAGAAGAATACTGCAATTATTAGAATTAATGCGATTGCAATTACGATATATATTCCTTTTGTTTGAGTTAAAAACTCTAGTTTTGCTTCTTCAAATCCAGGATCTCCAAACTTTACAGTTTGTCCGATTATATTACCAAGAATAAAAGGTCCAACTATATTACCAACACCATTAAATGATTGAGCTAAGTTAATTCTCATAGATTCATTTTGTGGGTCGCCAAGTTTTGTGATGTATGGATTGCAATTTGTTTCAAGAGTTGCAGACCCACAAGCTATAACAAACATTGCCAACAAGAAAAGAGAATAGCTCATAGAATTTGTAGCGGGAATTGTTAAAAGTGAACCAACTATAAATAGGAATAGTCCAGTTATTATTCCGGCTTTGTAACCATGTTTTCTAGAAATTATTGAAGCTGGGATTGATAAAAAGAAGTAAGCTCCAAAGTAAGCAACTTGTAGAAGGGAAGTTTCGGTTCCGCTTAGTTGCATATAATTTCCCATAGGGGAGTAAAGCGCGTTTACTAAGTTCATTGTAAGACCCCACACAAAGAATAGTGAAGTCACAAGAACGATAGCAAGACCAGCCTTAGATCCTCTAAGTTCTTTTATTTGTTTATTATCCGCCATATTATTCTCCGATTAATCTAAAGCTCTGTCAAGGTGGCAATATCCACCGTCAACATATACCCATTGACCAGTTGTATGAGAAGCTCTTTCAGAAAGTAAGAATACTACAGTATCAGCAATTTCTGAAGGTTCAGTCATTCTGTGTTCAAGAGGGATTCTATCAGTGATTAGAGAAAGTCTTTCTTGTTGAGCCTTTTCATCTCCAAATGTTTTAATCCAATCAGCATAAAGTGGGGTCCAAGCTTCTGCAACTACAATTGCATTTACTCTAACGCTATCCTTTATAAGAGCAGCCGCCCATTCTCTAGTAAGACCTAGAATAGCTCCCTTAGCAGCAGCGTAAGCACTAGTCTTTCCTTGACCTGTAAGAGCAGTCTTAGAAGAAATATTTACGATTGCTCCCTTAGATTTCTTTAGGTATTCTACTGATTGATGAACAAGTTCATAATAATGAGTTAGATTGTTGTGAAGAGAGTGTTCGAATTCTTTCCAACCATTGCTTTCCAAATCTAAATTGTCATTTCTTCCAGCGTTGTTAACAATTCCGTCAATTCTTCCGTATTTTTTCACAACATCTTCAACGATTGGTTTTATTTCATCTGTATTATTTAAGTCGATGAAATAAATTGAATATTTATCTGTTATTTCTTTAAGTTCTTTTTCAAAAGGTTCTGCAGCATCATTCTTTCTATTTAAAACTACAGGGATCATTCCTTCTCTAGCACATTGTAAAGCAATCGCTTTTCCTATACCTTTGAAACCTCCTGTTACAATTACAACTTTTCCTTCTAAACGTAAGTCCATAATGTCCTCCTAAAAATACAAATTTATTTTTTTAAATTTCGTAAATAGGAATTTACTTCGCATTTACGATTGTAAAGAAATTATCTCACAGCAAATAATAAATTACAATAGGGAAAACAATATTTTTTTAAAAAATTTATTTGCAAAATTTGCATATTGGATAAAATCAACATAATTTTAAAGATTACGTTAATTTATTTGAAAACACTTTCTT
>CAMYEJ010000023.1 GCA_947254665.1 uncultured Peptoniphilus sp. | reverse complement strand
AAAAAACTGACCTCCTTAAGTTGGTTTGTTAGTCCAACTTTTGGGGGTCAGTTCAAATATCTATGGTTTTTTTAAATTATGGAAAATTTTTATATGGACATAAAAAAAAGACAGGTAAAACCTGTCTTTAAATCATTATTTTACTGTTACAGTTGCTCCAGCTTCTTCAAGTTTAGCTTTTAGTTCTTCTGCTTGGTCTGCTGGGATTCCTTCTTTGATAGCTTTTGGAGCTTCGTCTACAAGAGCTTTAGCTTCTTTTAGTCCTAGTCCAGTGATATCTTTAACAACTTTGATAACCTTAACTTTTTCTCCACCTGCTGATTCAAGAATTACGTCAACGTCTGTTTTTTCTTCAGCTGCTGCTGGGCCTGCTACTGCTGGACCTGCTACTGCAACTGCTGCTGGAGCTGCTGCTGATACTCCGAATTCTTCTTCAAGAGCTTTAACTACTTCTGAAAGCTCGATAACTGTAAGTGTTTTGATTTCTTCAATAAGTGCTTGTACTTTTTCTGACATTATATTTCCTCCTAAATGTTTTTAAAATATTTTTTAATCTTTTTTATTTGAAGCATTAAGCTGCTTCTTGTGCTTTCTTTTCAGCAATAGCATTTAATACTACGGCTAGTCCTCTTATTGTACCATTTAGTACATTTGCTAATCCTTGGATTGGTGCGTTTAATCCACCAAGTACTTGTGCGATAAGAACTTCTCTTGATGGAAGTTTTGCTAGAGATTCAATCATATCAGTTGATATAACTTTACCATCTAGTATACCTGATTTAATTTCTAAAGCTTCATGATCTTTTGCAAATTCAGATGCGATCTTAGCAGCTGGTACTGCGTCTGCCATTGAGAATGCAATAGAAGATGGTCCTTTTAAAATTTCGTCTAATCCTTCGTATCCAAGCTCAGTAAATGCTCTCTTCATCAAAGTATTCTTGTATACTTTGTATTCAACTTGTTCTGCTCTGAATTTATCTCTTAAATCAGTAACTTCTCCTACGTTAAGTCCGTGGTAGTTCATAAGAACGATACTCTTAGCAGCTTCAATTTTTTCTTTAATTTCATCTACTTGGGCTTGTTTTTGGCTTAGTACTTGTTCTCTCACTCTTTCACCCCCAAAATAAAAAAATCTCACTAAAGCCGTGAGACGTAAATCCGATCATTAAAAAATAATGTTTTTCGAACCTCGGCAGGATATTTAAGCTGTTGCACCTGCTGTCTTTGGCTTTAACATAGATATTATATATTGTGAAAATAGTAATGTCAAGATATTTTTGAGATTTTATATAAAAAGACCCTAGTTTTTAAAACTAAGGTCTATAATTTTATCTTTATTTGTTATGTTTTTGTTTTATTAAATATTCTGCAGCAATACCTGGTTTAGTCATTGCTTGTGGATCGAATATTTCGTTTATTTCTTCTTCTGTCAAAAGATTCTTATCTAGGATAAGCTTTCTAATTGGAATACCAGTTCTTAGAGATTCTTTTGCAATATCTGCTGATACTTGATATCCAATATGTGGAACGAATGCTGTGATAGTTCCTACAGAAGTTTCAAGATCTTTCTTAAGTACTTCTAGATTTGGTTTTATATCTACGATACAATTGTCTACTAGAGTTTCTACTCCATGAGTTATAAATTCTATAGATTCATATAGTGAATAGAAAAGTACTGGTTCAAATGCGTTTAGTTCAAGTTGTCCACCTTCAGCACACATTGAAATAGTAACATCATTTCCGATTACTTTAAATGCAACTTGGTTTACAACTTCTGGGATTACAGGGTTTACCTTTCCAGGCATGATGGAAGATCCATTTTGTTTTGGAGGTAGAATAATGTCTGCAATCATGGTTTTTGGACCAGATCCCATAAGTCTTAAGTCGTTTGAAATTTTTGAAAGGTTAACTGCACAGGTCTTAAGTGCTGAAGAAAGTTCTACAAGTCCATCTAGGTTGTGAGTTCCATCGATTAAGTCTGGAGCTTGTTCTAGTTCATATCCAGTAAGTTTTGCAATTTCTGGTACGATCATATCGAAGTAGTTTCTATCTACGTTGATACCTGTACCTATTGCAGATCCACCCATGTTAAGCACTTTGATTGCGTGAGAGGCGTGTTCAATTCTATTTATGTCACGTCTAATAACTGATGCGTAAGCGTGGAATTCTTGTCCAAGAGTCATAGGAACTGCGTCTTGAAGTTGAGTTCTACCCATCTTTAAGATAGTTGAGAATTCGTCAGATTTATTCATAAGTGCATTATAAAGTCTGTTTAATTCCTTTATTGCATCTTGAATTAAATCTAGAGCTCCTAGTTTACCGGCTGATGGATATACGTCGTTTGTACTTTGTCCCATGTTTACATGGTCGTTTGGATGTACGTGTTCGTATGTTCCAAGTCCACCACCTAAGTATTCGTTACCGATATTTGCGATAACTTCGTTGGCATTCATGTTTGCAGAAGTTCCTGCACCACCTTGAACCATATCGGTCAAGAATTCTTCCAAATATTTACCAGCTAGGATTTCGTCGCAAGCATATACTATTGCCTTGCAAACATCGTCGCTTAGGATTCCACATTTGTTATTTACAATTGCGCAGGCTTTCTTAACTAGAGCAAGGTTTTTAACCATTGCAGGATGTAGAGTTTTGTCAGATATTTTAAAGTTTTCAGCTCCTCTTAGAGATTGAACTCCGTAGTAGGCTTCAACTGGTACTTGTTTGTCTCCGACACTATCATGTTCTATTCTATATTTCATTTTTTCACCTCAAGACAATTATAGCACAATTATTTTTTTTGGGATAAAGTATTCGTTAATATTAAAAAAAATATTTTTGAAATTTCCATTGACAAAATTTCATTTACTGATATCATGAAATTAGAACTAAATATATTTTATGTCTTCAGGGCGGGGCGAAATTCCCCACCGGCGGTAAAGTCCGCGAGCGCAAGCTGAATTGGTGAAATTCCAATACCGACAGTATAGTCTGGATGAAAGAAGAGATTTTTTTGTGTACTAGAACCCTGAAATGGGTTCTTTTTTTATTTTAGGAGAAGAGATGAAAAACTTAGACGATAAATATTTCATGAGTAGGGCAATAGAGCTTGCAAAAAATGGTATCGGTGCCACAAAGACAAACCCCCTTGTCGGATGTGTCATCGTAAAGGATAAAAAAATAATTGGTGAGGGCTACCACAAAGTCTTCGGATCTTGCCATGCTGAAGTAAATGCTATTAATGATACTAAAGAAAGGGGAGAGAGTCCAGAAGGCGCTACCCTCTATGTAAATCTAGAGCCCTGCTCCCACTATGGAAAGACTCCGCCATGTGCAGATAAAATCATAGAAGAGAAGATAGCAAGAGTTGTCATCGGAAACTGCGACCCATTTGAAAAAGTATCGGGAAGAGGGATAGAAAGATTAAGAAATGCAGGTATCGAAGTTGAAGTAGGAGTTCTAAAAGAAGAATGCGAAAAGCTAAACGAAAGATACTTTACCTATATAAAAAACAATAGACCATTTGTAGTTTTAAAATCTGGAATGACCATTGACGGAAAGATTGCTACAAAGACTTATGAGTCCCAGTGGATAACTTCAGAGGAATCTAGAAAATTCTCCCACGAACTTAGGGGAATGTGCGATTCTATTATGGTTGGCATAAACACTGTTTTAAAGGATGATCCCACATTAAATGTAAGAGCGGGAAGGTATCCGCACAGCCCAGCTAGAATAATCGTAGATTCAAGACTTAGAATCTCCCCATCGGCGAGAGTTCTCTCAAAGGATCTTGAAAATATAGCGATAATTGCAACTACAGAAAATTGTGATAGAGAAAAATTTGAAACTCTATCTACGATGGAAAATGTAAATGTAATAATCGCAAAAGAAAAAAATGGAATGGTGGATCTAAGAGATCTTATGGATAAATTAAAAACTTTTAACATCTCCTCAATACTTTTGGAAGGCGGAGGAAGCTTAAATGCATCGATGCTAAAAGAAAAACTAGTAGATAAATTCTATTTTTTCATTGCTCCAAAGTTCATCGGATCAGATGGAATCTCTGCGATAGGTGAAATGGGAATCGAAACTTTAGATGAAGCAATAGATTTAAAAGATGTGGAAGTTACTAAAATTGCAACCGACATACTCATAAAAGGAAGGATGTGATCGTATTTTTACAGGAATAATAGAAGAGCTAGGAAGATTAAATAGCATAAAAAAAGAAAGAGATCTCTACACTTTAAATATTTCAGCAGAGATTGTACTTGAAGGAACAAAGCTTGGAGATTCAATAGCAACAAATGGGGTTTGCCTCACAGTTACAAAACTTGGAGGAGACTATTTTGAAGCAGAAGCCATGCTTGAAACCATAAATAACACCACTTTTAAAGAATTAAAAGGCACAGAGATTTTGAATTTAGAAAGGGCACTTAGTCCTCTAAAGAGACTCGACGGTCACATAGTTCAAGGCCATGTGGACGGTGTGGGAAAAATTATAAGTATAACCCACAACTCAAACGAAATAGTCTATAAAATTTCTGCTAAGACGGATGTACTTAAGTACGTGGTCAACAAAGGTTCGATAGCTTTAGATGGCATAAGTCTTACAGTTTCTAATGTAGATAGAGATTCTCTAGAGGTTTCCATCATCCCAACCACCATTAAAGAGACTAACCTAAAGGATAAAAAACTTGGAGACAGTATAAATATTGAAACGGATATCATCGGAAGGTATGTCTATAAATTTTTAAATAAAGAAGAAAAAAGTAGCATTGATTTAGATTTTTTAAGAGAAAACGGATTTTAAGGAGAAGAAAATGAAAGTTAACACCATCGAAGAAATCGTAGAAGCACTAAAGAATAAGGAAATCATCATCGTTACAGATGATCCTTCAAGAGAAAACGAAGGGGACATGATCATGGCAGCGCAGTTTGCCACAGGAGAAGCGATAAACACCATGGCATCTCTTGCAAAGGGACTTATCTGCATGCCAATGTCAAAAGAATACGCAATGAAACTGGACTTGCCACAAATGGTTGTGGAAAATACAGATAATCACGAAACAGCATTTACAGTTTCTGTGGACCACGTGGATACAACCACAGGTATCTCTGCCTACGAAAGAGCCTTAACTGCAGTTAAACTCACAGAAGAAGATTCAAAACCAGAAGATTTTAGAAGACCTGGTCATATGTTTCCATTAGTTGCGAAGGAAAATGGAATATTCGTAAGGGAAGGACACACAGAAGCTACAGTGGATCTCCTAAAGATTGCAGGACTTAAAGAAGTGGGAATTTGTTGCGAAATCATGGCTGACGATGGACACATGATGCGTGGAGAAGAGATATTTAACCTTGCCAAAAAATTAAATATGAAGATAACCACTACAGAAGAACTTATAAAGTATAGAAAGAGACATGAAAAGATAGTTAAAGAGATTGCAGTGGCAAACCTACCAACCAAGTTTGGAAAATTTAGAGCCCACGCATATATAGACACTGTAACTGGAGAACATCATATAGCCCTAGTAAAAGGCGAAATCGGAGATGGAATGGATGTGCTCTGTAGAGTCCATTCAGAGTGTTTGACTGGAGACTGTTTCGGTTCATCTCGTTGTGACTGTGGCAACCAACTTCACATGGCAATGAAGAGAATCGACGAAGAGGGAAGAGGAATCCTTCTTTACATGAGACAGGAAGGAAGAGGAATCGGACTCGTAAACAAGATTCGTGCCTACGCTCTTCAAGATCAAGGAATGGATACTGTTGAAGCGAACCTTGCCCTTGGATTTCCAGAAGATGCAAGGGACTATGCAACGGGAGCACAAATCCTAGAAGATTTGGGAGTAAAAGAGCTAAGACTTCTAACCAATAACCCGGACAAAATCTATTCCCTAAAAGAATTTGGAATGAAGATAAAGGAAAGAGTGCCAATAGAAATCCATTCTACAAAGGATGACGAGTTCTACTTAAAGACCAAGGCAGAAAAGATGAACCACATGCTTTCAGAATTTATTAAGTAGTCATTATATTAAATAAATTAAGGATAAAAAAAGGAGATAAAAATGAAAATTCACAACGCAAATTTAAATTCACAAGGCAAGAAATACGCAGTAGTAATGGGAAGATTTAACGAGTTCATCGTTTCAAAACTCTTCGATGGTTGTGTAGATGGACTTAAAAGACATGGAGTTAAAGAAGATGAAATAGAAGTGTTCTGGGTGCCGGGATCATTTGAAATTCCAATCACCTGCAAGATGCTCGCAAAGACTGGAAAGTTCGATGCAGTTATCGCCCTTGGAGCAGTCATAAGAGGAGCGACAACCCACTACGAACTAGTATCCACAGAAGCGGTGAAGGGAATCGCCCAAGCTTCACTTCAAACAGAAGTGCCAGTAATATTTGGAATAATCACCACAGAAAATATAGAACAAGCAATCGAAAGAGCAGGCACAAAGATGGGCAACAAAGGTTTTGACGCTGCTGTAACTGCGATTGAAATGGCAAATCTCTTTGAAGATATAAGAGGGTAAGTTCAATTTATAGGATTAAAGCAAAATTAGATTGACAAAGCAAATATATTAATATAAAATGTAAGAAACTTAATAAGAAATCTGTGAAGGTGACCCAGTAGAGAAATCGAATTACAACACCGGAGATTTCAGTGATTTTTAGAACAAGGCCCTAGGCAAAGAATGGTGGTAACACGAATGCGTCCATTCAAGCTTAGGGCGTATTTTTTTGTAGGAGGAAAAATGAACGTAATTGATATTTTAGAAGAACGTGGTTTTATTGACCAAATGACACATGAGGAAGAGTTAAGGGATCTGCTTGGAAAAGAAAAAGTAAAATTCTATATAGGATTTGATGCTACTGCAGACTCATTAACCCTTGGACATTTTCTTCAAATAAGAGTAATGCAACATATGCAAAACGCAGGTCATATACCTATTGCTCTTCTAGGTGGAGGAACTACAATGATAGGTGATCCATCTGGTAAGAACGACATGAGAAAGGTAATGACAGAAGATTTTATAAATCACAATGCGGAATGTTTTAGAAAACAAATCTCACACTTTTTAGATTTCAGCGAAGGAAAAGGAATCATAGAAAACAATAAAGACTGGCTACTAGATTTAAAATTCCTTCCATTTATGAGAGAAATAGGAGTTCATTTCTCAGTAAATAGAATGTTAAACTTCGACTGCTACAAGAACAGAATGGAAAATGGACTTACATTCTTTGAATTTGGATACATGCTTATGCAATCCTACGACTTCCTATATCTTTACAGAAAACATGGAGTTAAACTTGAACTAGGTGGATCAGACCAATGGTCAAACATTATTGGTGGATATGAACTTGTTAGAAAACTTGAAAATGATTTAGTATTTGGAATGACATTTAAACTTCTAACCACAGCATCTGGACAAAAGATGGGTAAATCAGAAAAGGGAGCAATCTGGCTAGATAGAGAAAAGACATCTGCCTACGAAATGTTCCAATACCTAAGAAACTGCGACGACAGAGACGTAATCAAATTCTTAAAACTTCTAACCATGCTACCACTAGAAAAGATTGCTGAATACGAAAAATTAGAAGGACAAGAATTGAATAAGGCAAAAGAAGTCTTAGCATTTGAAGTTGTAAAGGACATCCATGGAGAAGTAGCTGCAAAAGAAGCACTAGAAGCATCAAAGGCACTATTCCAAGGTGGAGCTGATTCTGAAAATATTCCAAACGAAGATATGGATAGAAAAATCTTTGAAGAAGGAATCGGAATCCTAGACCTTATGACAAAACTTAACTTAACTAAATCCAACTCAGAAGCTAGAAGACTTATCCAAGGTGGCGGAGTTTCCATAGATGGAGAAAAAGTCGCAGATCCTAACTTAGTAGTGACAAAAGATATGTTTAAAGACGACAAAATCATAATTCAAAAAGGAAAGAAAGTTCATCAAAGGATAACCATAGTATGATTTTTAAAAATATAAGACTCATAGATCCATTAAACGATAGAGATATCATAACCGATGTGGAAATCTCAGATGGAAAGATCATCTCCATTGACAAGACGGATAAAACTGGTATCGACATGACTGGCAAAATTATGGCCCCAGGATTTATAGATGCCCATGTTCACTTCAGAGATCCTGGTCAAACAGAGAAGGAAGATATAGAAACAGGTTCAAGGGCTGCAGCTAGAGGAGGATTCACCTCTGTAATCTGCATGGCAAACACAAGACCGACTATGGATTCAAAAGAACTCATAGAAGATTTTGTAAAGAGAGCAGAAGATTTAAATATAAATGTCTACACAGTTTCTGCTTTGACGAAGGGATTTAAAGGAATTGACATCGTGGACATGGAAGAGCATTTAAAAGCGGGAGCAGTTGCCTTTACCGACGATGGAATCCCAGATATGAGAAATGACATCGTAAAACTTGCAATGGGAAAAGCGAAAGAACTTGATGCTGTCATATCTTTTCATGAAGAAGATCCAAGTTTAATAAAAGAAAATGGAGTAAACCATGGCAAAGTTTCCGAAGCTTTAAAGATTTATGGAAGCCCTAGAGCTGCAGAAGATGTCATGGTGGCTAGAGATGGAGCGCTATCTCTCTACACTGGCGCGAAAGTTGTTATCCAACATATTTCTTCCGGGGTCAGCGTGGACCTTGTGAGATTTTATAAATCTTTGGGAGCAAAACTATATGCAGAAGTAACTCCACACCATTTCACTCTAACAGAAGATGCAGTGTTAGAACATGGAACGAGGGCAAAGATGAACCCGCCACTTAGAACCTCTGATGATAGAGAAAAAATCCTAAGAGGAATCGCAGATGGCACCATCGATATGATTGCAACTGACCATGCTCCTCACACCAAGGAGGAAAAGGACAGAGAACTTACCAAGGCTCCAAGTGGAATAACTGGACTTGAAACATCATTTTCACTTGCGAATATGCATCTTTTAAAAAGAGGTCTTATAGATTTAAAGAAACTCGTAGAGCTTATGAGTATAAATGCAGCAAAGCTATACAAACTTCCAGGAGGAGAGATAAAGGTTGGAGAAGTCTCCGACTTTGTAATCTTTGACACTACGACAAAATGGAAATTTGAAGAGAGCCTATCCAAATCAAATAACACACCATTCTTAAATGAAGAAATGGAAGGAAAAATTTGGATGACTTTTGCAAAGGGCGAGATTGCATATATTGACAAGGATTTAAAAAAAATTAAATCAAAATAAATTAAAAAATTGAATTTCAAAAAATATAAAAGGAAGGTTTTTTAACCTTCCTTATTTTTATGAGCTAACTATATTTTCTAAGACATCCATCTTCCTGATTAAAATATTGCCCTTAGGAAGAAGTCTTACGATCTTTGCCTTTTCAAATTGATTTAACTTTCTAGAGATAGTTTCTCTCGTTACTCCAGAATAGAATCCAAGTTCCTCTCTATTTATATTTAAGTCGAGAAGGATCCCGTCCTTTGTAACTTTGCCGTAGAGATTTGCGAAGTTTATAAGAAGTTTTGCAACCTTCATATCCGCATTTATACCAGATAAAATATCCACCAGTGATTCGGACTTTCTAATTCTTTCGTAGCATTGTTCTATTAAAATCATCAAGAAATCATAATTTTTAAGGAGTACATTTCTAAAATCATCTGAAGAAATTTTAATTATAATAGAGTCGGCGAGGCACACAGCATTGTAGACATACTTGTCTCCGGATAGAATATTTAATCCTCCTACAAAATCTCCAGCGGTGAACAGGTACATAATCTGTTCTCTACCGTCAGTAAGGGGCATCGAAAGTTTGAAAACTCCTTCGTGGAGAATGAACATTACATCTGCAGGATGACCTGAAGTAAATATGGTCTCACCCCTTTTTACATATTGAGCCTCAAGGGATGAAGTCATCATGGAAAGTTCTTCCTCTGATAGCATGGAAAGCATAGGGATATCTTTGCTATCTATTTTTTTATTGTCAAATAGTATATCCATAAAAATCTCCTTTGTATTTTTAAATACTTTTTTATTTCGATAACCTCATTTTGTTCTAGCTTATCACCTAAATAAAATATCTTCAAGGTTGAAAAATAAAAAAACGTAAATTATAATTATTTTAGAGGTGAATAAATGACAAAAAATTCAGAACACGCACTGATTTGGTTCGGAGCAGGTGTGTCTATTGCAGAAATGTTAACTGGAACCTACTACGCATCTCTCGGACTAAAAAATGGAGCATATGCAATTTTACTTGGCCATTTAATTGGCTTTATTTTTATGTATTTAGCAGGATATATTTCAGAGAGAAGTGAAAAATCTTCCATGGAAACTGTAAAGATTACCTTCGGTAAGAAGGGAGGAATCCTGTTTGCGGTATTAAATGTAGTTCAACTTGCAGGATGGACTGCCATCATGATTTATGACGGAGCAATATCTGCAAATGAAATATTAAAGTACGGCAGCGGAGTATGGGCAGTGGTTATAGGAGTGCTTATAGTAATTTGGATAGTAGTTGGAATTACATCACTTAAATGGATAAATACCCTTGCGATGACACTACTATTTGTCCTAACAATTATTCTAAGTCGCCATGTATTCTCAGGTGAAGCTGCAGGACCTATGGGTGATGCAATGAGTTTCGGAGCAGCAGTAGAACTTGGAGCAGCGATGCCACTATCATGGATACCAGTCGTAGGTGACTACACCATGAATTCAGAAAAGAAAAAGATAGGTGCATTCGTTGCAGCAGGTGTCTACACCATAGTAAGTATATGGATGCAATTTATCGGACTTGGAGCAGCGCTATACGCAGGAGAAACGGATATTTCACTTGTCATGATAAAGGCGGGAATAGGCACCATTGGACTTTTAATAGTTGTGCTATCTACTGTTACCACTACATTCCTAGATGCATTTTCAGCAGGAATATCATCTAAAAGTATTTTAAAGAAACTAAATGCGAAGACCGTTGGAGTTGTGGTAACAATTCTTGGAACGGCAATGGCAATGGTCTACAATATGGACGACATCACAGGATTTTTATATCTTATAGGTTCAGTCTTTGCACCGATGACAGCAGTATTAATAGCAGATCAACTAATTCTCAAATCAAAATATATTAGAAAAGAATTTGAAATTAGTCACCTACTATCCTGGGTTATAGGGTTTGTGATTTATAGAATGCTTCTAAGTAGAGATTTTTACCTTGGTGTAACATTTGTAAATATTCTTATCACAATTGCAATTACAGTTATCCTAAACAGAATAGGACTAATAATAAAAAAATCCAACAAGAGAATAGAAGGATAAAAAAATAATAGAGCCGAGAGGTTCTATTTTTTTTAAAATTTTTAAATGCCAGATAAAAATATATTCCATACAAATAAAGCAGGCTTCTTTAAACATAAGCCTGCTAAATTTAAATTTATATTCTAATAATTTCATCCGCCTTTTTCGTGAAGTCCTCTCTGTGGGTGATGGATACGATGGTAATATTTTCTTCTTTTGCAAAATCTACAAGATCAGTTACGAAGTTTTCGCTGGTAGCTTCGTCTAGAGCACTGGTAGGCTCATCGAGAAGTAAGAGATCCGGTTTTCTTATAAGCATCCTTGCAATGGAAATTCTCTGTTTTTCGCCACCACTTACATTTTCTCCTCTTTCATCGATTATAAAATCTAAACCCTTCTCTTTTACCAAGTTTTTAAGTTGGCAAACTTCGATAACTCTATTTAACTCTTCATCACTAAATTTATCTCCAAGAATTATATTTTCTTTAATGGATTTATTGACAGTGAAAGGTTTTTGGTCCACCTGTATGATGTTATCATATATTGCTGCCGATGAAATCTCGGAAATATCATTTCCATTTATCATAACTTTTACATCTTTATTATCAACGAACTTAGAAATAATATTGTAAATAGTGGATTTACCCTTTCCACTTTCGCCGACAATGGCGTAGACTTTTCCTTTACTTAAAGTGAAATCAACATCTTCTAAAATAATTCTCTCTCCAAAGGAATATCCAGTAGATTTAAAATCTAGACTTTCAAATGAGCTGCCAGTGTTTAACATCTGTTTATTACTATCTACACTAGGAAGCTCCAATAGATTCTCATTCTTCTTTAGAAGTTCGTCGGCAACTTTTTTCTTACTTATAAGATCTCCAAGGAATGTAATCGGCTCAGTAAGCGCTCCTGCTATAGAAAGAATTGCAACAAGTTGTCCAACGGTCATAGTGCCTCTTAGTACAAATATCAAAGAAATAACCACGGTTGCAAAAGGCATAATATTGTTTGCAAATACAAATACATCTGCATACATTGCGATTTGTATAGCAAGTTTTTTGGAAGTTTTATATTTTTCATCCAGTACATTTTTATATTCATCGAAGAAATATTTTTCTTTTTTAAGTTGTTTAACAGTCCTTGCTCCCTCCATGGTCTCTATGATTTGTGAATTTTCTTTTCCAGAGATTGCTTGAAGCTCAACGCTATATTCAGCAATTTTCTTTGATGTAATCTTAGAAACAAACATACCGATTAGAACACAAAATAGCGCAAATATACTTACAAAATAATTGTAGTAGGTAATAAGGCTTATAGTTATTATAAATTGTGTCGCCATCATAAAGGTTGTAACAGTGGATAGAGAATACATCTCAGAAATACGTTCAGTATCGCTGGTAATGGATGTAAGTATATCTCCAGATTTAAACTTGGAAATATCTATGTAGTCCAGTTTAAAAAGATTTGAAAATAAACTCTTTCTGATTTGAAATGAACCTGTTTGAATGATAATCCTTAGATAGTATTGAAAAACAAAACTAACTACTAGGTACACCACTAAAAGTATAACGAATTTGATGGATAGATCCTTAATCAAGTCTATTTTATTTGAAGTGACTGCATCCACAATCTTTTGAATCATAAAGGCACTTAAAACCGCACCAATAGAATTCATAATTCCAGTTATAATTGCAATGATTTGAGTCTTCTTGATTTCTGAAAAGTGTTTATTAAACATATTCTCCTCCTGTATTAATAT
>CAMYEJ010000022.1 GCA_947254665.1 uncultured Peptoniphilus sp. | reverse complement strand
CTTGCATAGTTTGCAGAAATTGCAATCTCATTTTCAGATTGTGCAAGCCTACCTTCATAAATTTGCGCTTCATTTATGTATTTTCTGTTTTTAAAAATTCTTAAACTCTTATTGTCTTTAATATCGGATTCGAAATAAAAATTGTCATATAGTTTTAAAGAAAGATTTTCTATTTTTTCTTTTAAATCATCTGACAATTCATAAATAGTAGTGAAGTTTCCGTCTTCTAAATTACCATTTTCAATTTGACTGTAATATAGATTCTTAACAGACTCTTGAGATATGAAAAAGGAAGATGCAAACACCACAATAAATACCAACGAAATAAAAATTGGAATAACCTTGAAAGGCTTTGATTTTATCTGTCTATAAACTCTTTTGTTAATAGGATTTTTCATTTACCACACCACTTCCTTTGCCAAAAGCTTATTTTTATTAATTTCAAAGCTCTTTATCTTTCCATTATGCAAAGATAAAATCAAATCACACATTTTTGCAATTTGAACGTTGTGCGTGGCTATAATTACAGTGGATTCATAATCCCTATTAAGCTGTTCTATTATCCTTAAAACATCTTTTGCGCTGTCATAGTCCAGGGCGCCGGTAGGTTCGTCACAAATTAAAAGCCTTGGTCTTTTTATAATTGCCCTTGCTATTGATGTCCTTTGTGCCTGCCCTCCTGAAATTTCATTTGGATATTTATATTTATGATCATTAAGTCCCAACTCATCAATCAAATAATCTATATCCACTGGATTTTTAGATAAAAATTTACCAACCTCTATATTTTCAAAGACATTTAAGTCACTTATCAAGTTGTAAAACTGAAAAATAAAACCCAAGTACTCCCTTCTATAATTTTCCAATTCTTTTTTTGACATCGTACTCAATTTGTTGCCTAATACATCAACTTCTCCATCATCAATATTTTCGATGCCACCTAAAATATTTAGAAGCGTTGATTTTCCCGACCCAGATGGACCAAGAACACAAATTATTTTTTTATCTTCAAATTCTAAATCAATTCCCTTTAGAACTTCGATCCTTCCCTGTCCCGAACCATAACATTTATGTAAATTTGAAACCTTAATCATAAACTCCCTTCCTTTTTTTAATATGAGTACAAGCCCTATCCACTTATAACAATTTTTTCTTTGACTTAATTATACTATTGCTGATAAGTTTTATCAATATACTTCTATGATAAAGTTTTAAAATAAAAGCTGTTATGGTTTTTTCTTTAGGACAAAGAAATTAAAATTGATATATTTTTGTTTTTTGAAAACTTAAAGAGATTCAAATTCCATAATAAATATTTTAATAAAACTATTAGTAAAAAAACAAAAAAATAAAAAGAGTAGATTAAATCTACTCTTTAAATGGTTTTCCACAATCCATCGTTATTAATTTTTATATTAATGCGTCATCTTCTTCGTCTGCTATATTTGGAATAGGTTTTTTAACAATGTGTTTGTAGTAGATTTTTTCTACTGCCATTGATACTGCGTTATCTCCAGTTACGTTAGCTGCAGTTCCGAAACTATCTTGAGTTAGATAAAGTGAAATTAGAATTGTAGCCATTGGTGAATCACTAGCGATTCCAACTACTGGTAGGAATGGAAGAGCACTCATAACAGCTCCACCTGGAGCTCCTGGAGCAGCTACCATTGCAACACCTAGTATAGCAATGAATTTAACGATTAGTCCGTAGCTATGTGGCATATCGTACATTGTAAGAAGTGTATATACACAAGATGTAAGTGTAATCATTGATCCTGGTAGATGCACTGTTGCACATAGTGGAATTACGAAGTCTCTTATTTGTTTAGTAACACCGATTTTTCTGTTACATTCTACGTTTACTGGGATAGTAGCAGCAGAAGATTGAGTTCCTACAGCTGTTAAATAAGCAGGTACTGCTTTTTTAAGAGATGAGAATGGGTTTCTGCCTGTGTACGCTCCTGCACAGATAAACATAAGTGAAATGTAAAGAATGTGTAGAATGATAATACAAATGAATATCTTCCAGAAAATATTTAAAATTGCAAATACAGAGCCTG
This sequence comes from uncultured Peptoniphilus sp., assembly GCA_947254665.1. GTDB lineage: Bacteria > Bacillota > Clostridia > Tissierellales > Peptoniphilaceae > Peptoniphilus_B. Next base: position 11,074 of record CAMYEJ010000022.1, on the reverse strand, counting down.
AATAAGCCATGTTAGCAAAGTTTCCTAAAATAAATAAAGGGAGTAGTGGAATGATTACATTTGAAAGAATCATTACTATAATTTCGTTGAATTCGTTGATTAGCTTGTAGAAGCCATCTCCAGAACCTTTTTGACGTAGGATAGAAACTGAAAGTCCCATCATAAATGCAAGTACAAGTGCTGCAGTTACGTCGATGATTGGTCCTAGTGGAATTTCAAATAGTGGTGTTAAGCTTTCGGATGTTGCTGCTTGAATCTTTTCAGCTAATTCTGGAGTTACAAAGTTTCCAAATAGGTTTCTAGCCATTGTATAAGAAAGTGTACCAGCGATTAGTGTTGAAAGATAAGCGATGATTACAGAAGCTAGAAGTAGTTTACCAGCTCCTTCTGATAGATCTGCAATACCTTTTGTTACGAATGCAATTATCATAAGTGGTATAATAAAGCTTAAAAATTTACCGAATAGTCCAGAGATTGTAACTAATATAGTTGTTATTTCTTTTCTAGCTACTGGTAAGTAGGCTCCAATTATAATACCTAGGGCGATTGCGATTATCAAACGAGGTATTAGTCCTAACTTTTTCATATCGATTCTCCTAAATAAAAATTTCTCTTAAGCATTGTCTCCTAAGAATTCACGCCTTATTGCTTGACCGGTCTTGGTACCAGCGATACCTCCAAGTCCTGTTTCTCTTAGAGATTCATGAAGCATATGTCCTACCTCACCCATTGCTTGTACGGTTTCTTCAAAAGGAACGATGGATTTAATACCAGCAAGGGCCATATCGGCAGAGATAAATGAATTCATAACTCCAGAGGCATTTCTGAAAGTACATGGATATTCAACTAGTCCAGCTATTGGATCGCAAACAAGACCCATTACATTGATTATTGTAATGCTTGCAGCGTTAAGAGCCATTTCGGCACTGCCACCTAACATCTCAACTATTGCAGCGGCTGCCATAGCAGATGCAGAACCACATTCGGCTTGGCATCCACCTTCAGCTCCTGCAAAGGTAGCATAGTTTCCTATTATTTGTCCGATACCGATAGATGCAAGGAAGCCTCGGATCATTGTATCGTCATCAAGATTATATCTAATTCTCATACTAGACATGGCAGCAGGCATAATTCCTGCAGAGCCAGCAGTAGGAGCTGCGGCAATCTTGCCCATTGCAGCGTTGGTTTCAGAAGTTGAAAATGCCATCGCCATAGCATGTACCAAGAAGTCGCCACAGATAGTTTCTTTTTCTTTTCTGTAGTCGTTGAAAGTTTTTGAAAATCCGTCTATCATTTTAAATCTTGTTGTGTAACTCTTTTCAAGAGCATCATGGGAAGAATTCTTCATTACTTCTAAGACTTCAAGTAGACCAGCTCTTAAACTTTCTTCTGTTTGATGTGGATTTTTAAGCTCTTCATGAAGAACTAAATCCGCAAGGGAGCAGTTATTTTTATTGCAATAATCTATAATCTCTTTTTGAGTGTTTAACATCTTATACCTCCACATAGGTAGATTCTAAGAATCTATCTTGGTTCAAAATTTTTTGCTTTAGCTTTTCTTCAAGTGGTCTATCAATTTCAACGGTTAGAGTAACTAGGTTAGTGATTCTATCCTTATTTGTGTTGATAGATTCAATATTGTAGTTTGCATCTGCCAAGAATTTTGAAACGTTGGCAACTACACCCTTTTGTTCATTGTATTTCAATAAAATAGTAGGGAATTCTCCTCTAAATTCAACTTCTATACCATTTATATCTACTATTACAATTGCTCCTCCGCCTATGGAAGAACCGATTACATATTCGTCATGATCGTCGTAGTGGAATATGATCTTAACTGTGTTTGGATGATATTTTTCGCCTAGATCTGCAGTCTTAAAAGTGAAGTCAACGCCTTTTTCTTTAGCGTCATCAAAACTATGTCTAAGTCTTGCGTCATAGGTTTCATATCCTAGAATACCTCCCACAAGCGCCACATCAGTGCCGTGTCCTTTGTAGGTGTGAGCAAATGAACCATGAAGAATAAATTCCACGCTTTTCCATCCTTTTGGGCAGATGTTAAGGGCGGTCTTTCCTATTCTACAAGCTCCAGCTGTGTGGGAACTACTTGGTCCTATCATAATAGGACCTAATATATCAAATGCGCTATAATTAGCCATGTAATCCTCCTTATAATAATTTATAAAAACTTATTTTCAATATTAATATATTCTATAATATGTAAAAAGTCAATTTATCTGAGGTTCATTTTCAAAATCTTACAGAAAAAATATGCAAATTTATAAAACAATAATTCAATTACTGATAAAAAATTATAAAAAAAATCCCCGATAGGGGATTTATTACATGTACCTTAAGAAGTGGTATAGAAGATATATTGAAAAGAAAAATAATATAAAGAATACCGCTACTACAATCTTCTGTTTTTTATTCATTTTTTGTACCTCCAATAGGTCTTTATGCTTGATAGCCTAGCTCGAATGTAGGCGAGAAATCTCTTTAAATTTCTGTCTTTTTCGTACCACTGGGTAAATTCATAACCTCTTCTAAGAAGTCTACTTGCGAAGACTCTCTTATCTAGAGTAACATATTTTTTTGCAACCCATGGATCTACATAAAGCCACACCTTGTCGCAACCGCTGTGGTAGTATGGATCCTTATCTAAATTTAAAACGAGATCTTCTACAAGGAATTTTACAAAGTTACATCCACCTGCAGTCATGTAGTAGGAAGATCTACCCTGTCTAATATTTATTTCAAAAGCCTTATAAGTTTTAGTTCTGTCGTCATATTTTAAATCAAAATTTGCAAAACCGTGGTACCCAATGGATTCCAAAAATTTTCCGTAGGTTTCGTAGAGATTTTCGTCTGAATCTGTGTATAGAAAGTCGTAGTTACCAATTTCTGTTGGAAGTATAGAATCTAGAAGACATCTACCGAGACACATCATCTTCACCTTGCCATTCTTATCCACATAGGCGTTTAGCACCGCCATATTTTCTGGACCACCTTCAATAAATTCTTGGGCAATCATATCTCCGGAATAACCTGCACCGTAGATTCTCTTTATTTCAAGATTAAACTCTTCTTCAGAATGAATCTTGTAAGCCTTCTTTTTTCCTTCGAAGTGAAGATGGAAAAATTCGATAGAGTCGTTGGCCTTAAGAGCGATTGGATATGAAAATGGGAGATTAATTTTGCCTGTTTCATACATTTTTTTATCAATGATATAGGTCTTAGGATATGGAAGATTTTCCTTTTCGCACATATTATAGAAGTCTTCTTTATTTTCAAGAAGCTTTTGCATACTAGCATCCACATAGTTAAAGAGATAGTATTCTTTTAGAATATCGCTGTTCTTTGTGATTAGAGAAGTGTAACCGTCGGAGCAGGAGATCAAAAGAAGTTTATCTCCAGGTCTTTCTTTTGCAAAATCTATAAGAGTTTTTAGAAATACTTCGTTGTCTTCAAAGTTTGGATCCACATGCACTTCTACAATTTTTGAATCCCTTGTATATAAAAGTGGCTTTCTGCCAAAACAATATGAAGTCTTGCCATATTCCTTATGAAAAGAACGGGCAACTCCATAGGCGTTGGCGTCTGTTCCTAAAATAACTGGTGTAAACATCTTTCCTCCAAATTAATTTTTCTATGTTAAGTATAGCACAACTGTTTTAAAAACTTAAACTTGGATATAAATAATATGAATAAATTTTAGGAGGAATATAATGAAATTAACATTTGCAGGAAATGAAATGAACCTAGTAGGAGAACAAGTAAAAGTTGGAGATGTAGCTCCAGATTTCGTAGCAGTTAAAGGAGACCTTTCAGCATACCATCTAAGCGATGACAAGGGAAAGGTAGTGATCATCTCAGTAGTGCCATCAATCGACACAGGAGTTTGTGCAATCCAAACTAGAACATTCAACGAAGATGCAACAGAACTTTCAAAAGACATAAAGATTGTTACAATTTCAATGGACCTTCCATTTGCACAACAAAGATTCTGTGCAGCAGAAGGAATCGAACAAGTTGAACTAGTAAGTGATTACAAAGACCACGACTTCGCAAAGAAATATGGTTATCTAATCAATGAACTAGGACTACTAGCAAGAGGAATCATAATCATAAACAGAGAAGGAAAAGTAACCTACACTGAAATCGTGCCAGAAGTAACCCACGAAGTTAACTTCGATGCAGCACTAGAAGAAGCAAAGAAACTTATTTAATACAAGGGCGTAGAGCCCTTTTTTTATAGAAAGGAATAGCAATGGATGTACTAGTAGTTGTCGATTGTCAAAATGACTTCATCGATGGAAGCCTCGGCTGTCATCATTCAAAAGAAGCCGTAGAAAATATCGTAAAATATATAAAAGAAAATAAAATAAAACCAGTTTACTCAATGGATTGGCATAGTAAAGAAAATAAATCCTTCAAAGAAAACGGAGGAATCTGGCCGGTGCACTGCGTAAGAGACACCCATGGCTCAGAACTATCAAAAGTATTTTATGAAAAACTAGACGGAGAAGATGTTCCAAACGAAGAAAACACATTTAAAAAGGGAATAGATGATGTGGTTGAAGAATATTCTGCCTTTAACGCCAAGAACTCTCACGGAACAAAGATTCATGAACTAGAAGCAGATACCTTCTACGTATGCGGAATCGCATCAGAATTCTGTGTTAGAGAAACAGTTCTAGAACTTAAAAACCACGGAAAGAATGTAGTCCTTCTAGAAGATTTAGTCGGATATGTGGACGAAGAAAACCACAAGAAAAATATAGAAGAACTAAAAAATATGGGAGTAAAAGTCCTTTGAACATAAAAATCATATGCGTAGGAAAGCTCAAGGAAAAGTATTTGAAAATGGCACAGGATGAATATTTAAAACGCCTTGGACCCTATGCAAAAGTAGAAGTAATAGAAATAAAAGACGAAGATATAAAAGAAAATTTCTCCGAAAGCGAAGTAGAACTTGCAAAAGAAAAAGAAGGAGCAGGGATACTATCCAAAATAAAAGATAGAGATCTCGTATTCACTCTAGAAATAGAAGGCAAACAGAGAACTTCAGAAGAATTTGCAAGCGAAATAGAAGACATGATGGTCCATGGTAATTCCGATGTAGCATTTGTAATCGGAGGATCATGTGGAATCTCAAAGGAAGTCATGGCAAGAAGTGATAGAAAAATTTCATTTTCAAAGATGACATTTCCACATCAAATAATACGAATAAATCTTCTAGAACAGATCTATCGAGCATTTAAAATAATAAAAAACGAGCCGTACCACAAGTAGTACGGCTATTTTTATGAAATTTTAATTCGATTGTCTTTTGAAAATAGAAAGTAGAATGATAATTGCTAGATGAAAAGCAGCGAACACACCTATAAGTAAGTAGTCATTGTACTTTAGATTCATAAGAGTCGAGTAGATTAGCTGCAAATTAGAAGGACTTAGTACGTCCCAAGAATTAAACCTTACAAATCTTCCTAGGTAGACTGCGACACCAGAAATCCCAGAAAAGAAAATAAGCATAATAAACTCTGCGAAGACATGACCCTTCACCTTTATAATTTCCAAAATATTTACAAAAGTTTCATAGGAAAGAAGAAGGGACAGAGTTATAAAAAGAACATCTACCATCATCTTAAGCCATGGGATGAAGTCCATGACATAATTTACATTTCTTTCCATGTCAATAGAATAGAATTCGCTTGTTCTCGTATGGATAAAATCCGTCGCCATGTAGATGCAATTTGGATAGAAAAAAATGGCAGGAAGAGTAACGAGAAGCACTAAAATAGCAGAGCGCCTAAAGGACAGTCCAACCTCACTTAAAACAAATGCAAACATGGAAAGCCCACAGTTTATAACCAAGTAGAATCTATTCAAATCGAAATAGAAAACCGCGAAGGAAAGTCCTAAATATATTAAAAAATATAAAATAAGTTTAAAAGTTCTGTTAAATTTCATAATCATCTCCACAAGTATTATACCATTAAGACCAAGGGGAATAGAATGGAAAAATATTTTTTATTATGTAAAAGGATCTTTTAAGAAATCTAAAGGAATACAGTCACCCTGAGCGGAAGAGCCGCAAGGCTCTGGAGTCGAACGGGTATAACCATGGAGAGGTCAAACATTGATGATTTTTTGTAGCGGAAGCAATCTGCTTCCATTAACTTAGGTACTAAATTATTTTTAATCAGGCGAAGCCGTGGTCAAACCAATGTCTTTATATAATCCCCGTAGCGGAACCTTCTAGGTTCCACAGCCGAAGGTTACTATAAATCTCCCAACTACAGTCACCCTGAGAGGCAGTCGAGTTCTGCAAATAAGCCTTCATTTCATTCGGCTTCTTTGGAACTCTTTGCAAGAGACCTGCTGCGAAATCAAAGATTTCGTTGAAGGTCGTGTGCATTGCAGAATGACCATTTTGGAGGAATAATTTTATAAATTTCAGTTGCCTAGCCTTGACCTTGATAGGTTATACCCGTTCGACTGCAGAGCCTTCGGCTCTTTCGCTCAGGGTGACTGTAGTTGTGAGGACTTCTTAGCCTTCGGCTGTGGATGCTCCTTACTTCCGCTACAAAAGACCTTATTTCTAAAGTTCCTTTAATAGCAAATTCAGAACATTCCTCCGACCTATCCCATAGAATCCTTAATCAATGTCTATTACAGAATTAAACCTATGCCACCACAAGTGATTTTTGCTTTCGGTGTTAAAAAATTTTCCACTGTCTGAGCGTAGCGAGTTTGGAAAATTTTAGCCGAATAAAAAAATCACTACCAAAACCTCCCCAATGCGAGGTGGGTAGAGGGAGCTCGAGGGAGAAGGGAGGAAACTGCGAGTCTCGAAGAGAAAACCGCAGGTTTTTTCGAGAGACGTTAATTCCCTCCCTCTCCCTCGTAAAAAAATTTTTGAAGAAGAAAGAATAGGGTTTGGTTATATAAAGAATATTTATTTATATTTCATGCTATCCGGATAGCATTTAAAATAATCTCATGCTATACGTAGAGCAATTAAAATAATAATCACCAATACATAACCACACCATGGTAGAGATCCTTAGACTTCGATGACAAAGCCGTCTACGCTCAGTATGACCAGGTAGAGGGGTAGACCCACAGAAGTTTATTAATTAAATCATTTATTTCCGTGCAGAGCCTTCGGCTATGGAAGCAAGATGCTTCCGCTACAAAAATAATCATCCAAACTTGACCACACCAGGGTTATACCCGTTCGAAGCCCTAGCCGAAATCTTTGATTTCGTAGCAGGTCTCGTGCAAAGAGTTCCAAAGAAGCCGAACATTGTGAAGGCTGATTTGCAGAACTCGACTGCCTCTTAGGGTGCTACTTTTATAAACTTTAAGCCAACAAAAAAAGGAAGCGTGTGCTTCCTTTAAATCTTTTTATCTATTCTTCACTCAACCCGCCTTTATATAGATTTGCATAGACTCCATTTTCTTCCATCAAGTCTTCGTGGCGGCCGCGTTCTATTATTTCTCCATGTTCTAGTACCATGATGGCGTCGCTATTTCTTACTGTTGATAGTCTATGGGCGATTACAAATGTGGTTCGTCCTGTCATGACTTTATCCATCGATTCTTGGACCAGCATTTCTGTTCTCGTGTCTATGGATGAGGTTGCTTCGTCGAGAATTAACACTGGTGGTCCCATGATTTCTGCTCTTGCTATGGAAAGTAGTTGGGCTTGTCCTTCTGAGAGTCCTGTGTCTGTTCCGCTTATTACTGTGTCGTATCCTTCCGGTAGAAGGGTTATGAAGTGATGGGCTTGGGTTCTCTTTGCGCCTCTTACTACTTCTTCATCGGTGGCGCTTGGATTTCCAAATCTCAAATTATCTTTTATACTTCCTGTGAATAGGTGGGTGTCTTGAAGCACCATTCCCAATGAGCGTCTCAGATCTCTCTTGTCGATTTCTTGTATATCTATGCCGTCAAATGTTATCTTTCCATCCCAGATATCGTAGAATCTATTGACTAGGTTGGTGATGGTGGTCTTGCCCGCTCCTGTTGAGCCGACGAAGGCTATCTTTTGTTCTGGCTTTGCGTATAGTGATATATTTTTAAGCACTGGTTTGTTTTCTTCGTAGCCAAAGGTTACATCTTCGAAGATGATTTCTCCTTTTAATTCTGTGAATGGATTTTCTTTTCTGTCATCCTTCCATGCCCAGTGACCTGTCTTTTCTTTTGTTTCTTTTAATTTATTTCCATTTTTTTCAACTCTTACAAGTTTTATATGACCTTTGTTGTCTTCAGATACTTCATCCAGTAGTTCGAAGAGTCTGCCTGCACCTGCTAATGCCAATAGGAATTGATTTATCATTTGGGATAGATTTCTCATGGGTCCTCCCAATGTCCTTGAAAGTTGCAAGAATGTGGCGATCATGCCGACGGTGATTCCTCCTGTTTCAGAGATTGCTAGAAGTCCTCCGATGATGGCGATGATTGCGTATTGGAAGTTAAAGATAAAGAATGTTATAGGCATTAAAAACAGAGAATATCTGTTGGCGTACATTGTACTCTCGAATAACCTATTATTTATTTCTTTGAATTCTTCTACGGTTTTGTCTTCGTAGGAAAATACTTTTACTACTTTTTGGCCGTCGATATATTCTTCTATATATCCATTTTCTTCCCCTAGAGTTTTCTGTTGTTTCATAAAGAATGTGGAACTTTTCGATCCTATTTTTTTCATGATTACAAACATGAGTACGATGCAAAGCACTACTATCAGTGAAAGTATCCTAGATTCAATAATCATGACTATAAATATTGAAATCACTGTTAAAATCGATGAGAAGACTGAAGGTATGTTGGCTATTGCCTGTTCAACGGCTTGAATATCGTTTGTAAAGACGGACATAATATCGCCGTGACTCTTCTTGTCGAAGTACTTAATCGGTAGTGTTTCCAAGTGGGTGAAGAGTTCCTGTCTTAGGTTGTAGCAGGTGTCTTCTGTTACATAGACCATGATCATTTGGTAGATATAGTTTGCGATTACTCCTGCATAAAAGACTATTCCCATCTTTATTATGACTTTTAAAAGTGGTCCAAAGTCTGGATTTGTCATTCCAATCATCGGTGTTATATAGTTGTCGATGATGGTCTTTAAGAATAAGGAAAATGACACCGTTGATATTATGGATATTATGATTAAGAAGAATACCAAGATAAATCTCGAACCGTTGTGTTTCAAAATGTATTTTAATATTCTCTTGCCGTCATTTAGGCTACTTTTATCGATTGATTTTTTATTTTTCTTCATCGAAGTCACCTGTTCTTTCTTGGGAGGTAGAGATTTCACTATAAATTTTAGAGTTTTTAAGAAGCTCCTCGTGAGTTCCTATGCTTTCAATCCTACCTTCGTTCATTACGACGATTCTATCGCAGTATTTAAGAGTGTTGACCCTTTGAGAAATTATAATTCTAGTCATGTCTGGAAGGTGCGCGTTTAGACTTTCTGTAATATTTCTTTCGGTCTTCGTATCCAGTGCCGATGTTGAGTCGTCAAGGATCAATATTTTAGGTTTTTTAAGAAGAGATCTTGCGATGGTAAGTCGTTGTTTCTGTCCACCGGAGAAGTTGGCTCCGCCTCTTTCAACCTTCATGTCCAGTCCACCTTTTTCCATTATGAATTTATATGCGTCTGAGATCTTGAGGGCTTCGTACATCTCTTCGTCGGTTGCGTTTAAGTCTCCAAAGTTTAGATTGGATCTAACTGTGCCGGAGAAGAGCTGATTCTTTTGAAGTACCATTGAGATAGAGTCGCGAAGTTCTCTTAAATCGTAGTCCCTTACATCAACGCCTCCTATTTCTACTGAGCCGCAGCTAACATCGTAAAGCCTTGGAATAAGTTGCACCAAGGTGGACTTAGATGATCCAGTTCCTCCTATTATTCCCAGATTTTCTCCTGGATTTATCTTTAGATTAATATCGCAGAGGGCATATCTATTTTCTTCATCGTCTCTATTATTTTTTTCATCTGCATCTGTGTTATCGTAGGAAAAACATACATCCTTAAACTCGATGGTGTAGTCTTCTACTTTCTTCTTAGATTCGCCTGATACGAGGCTTACTTCTTTGTCTAGCACTTCTATAATTCTATCTGCAGAGTTACGAGATAGGATTATCTGACTTAGTACCATTGCAAAGATCATAAGAGAGATTTGAATTTGGAATGAATAGGTCACAAGACTCATAAGTTGTCCTGTAGTTAGACTTCCTCCCACTACGAATTTCGATCCGACCCAAGAGATGATAATGCAGATGGTGTAGATCGTAAAATTCATAAAAGGCATTAGAGACATAAATCTCTTTTGAATGAAAATATATTTTTCGTATAGGAATTTTGAAATCTCTGTAAATCCTTTTATCTGTTCTTCTTCTCGGACGTAGCTTTTAACAACTCTTATTCCAAGTAGGTTTTCTGAAACGAATGTGTTAAGTCTGTCCACGCCTTTAAAAATCTGTCTAAATGTTGGATACACAGAAATCATAACGTAGGAGACGAATATTCCTATTAGAGGAATGATAAATAGGAAATATCCTGCCAAATTTCTATTTATTTTAAATGCCATTATAAATGAAAACACAAGCATAATTGGTGAACGAATTGCAATTCTAATACTCATTTGAAAAGACATCTGAATATTTTGCACGTCTGTTGTAAGTCTTGTCACGAGGGAACCCTTTGAAAAAGAATCAATATCCCTAAATGAAAAAGACTGTATCTTTTCGTAGAGAGCTTTCCTTAGATTTTTAGAAAGTCCTGCGCTTGCCTTGGTTGCAAGATAGCCAGATGTAATACCTGCTCCAAAGGATAGAAGTACATAGATTACAAGCATAATTCCAGTTTTAATAATTACGTCCCTATCTTTTAAAATAATCCCTTGATCCACAATGATACTCATGGTGTATGGGATGAGTATGTCCATGATGACTTCTAATGTTACAAAGATTGGACTTAAGAATGCATATATTTTAAAAGATTTGACGTAGGACAATATTTTTTTAATCATTTTTCACCTTTCCTATTTTATTTTAGACAAAA
>CAMYEJ010000021.1 GCA_947254665.1 uncultured Peptoniphilus sp. | reverse complement strand
ATATATTCCTTGTTTATATTCCGAAATATGTTATAATTATATTAGATGCATAAGGGGGAGTTTTATGAGTCGTTTAGAAATTATTTCGCCTAAACAAGCGAATATAGTAATGGATAGTCTTTATAAAGACTTGGAAAGAAGAATTGAATCTTCACCACCAGGACTATGCCCAGTAGATATGGCTAGAGTTTTTGTAGAACTATGTCATGCACAAACCTGCGGAAAATGTGTTCCTTGTAGAGTTGGTCTAGCACAACTTGCAAAACTAATAAAAGATGTACTAGATGGCAATGCTACTTTGGAAACACTTGATGTTATAGAACAGACAGCACTTACAGCTATGGAATCATCTGACTGTGCAATAGGTTACGAAGCAGCCAACATGGTTTATAAAGGACTTATTGGATTTAGAGATGATTACGAAGAACATATTCTTCATGGAAGATGTAATTTCACATATGCTCAACCAGTTCCTTGTGTTGCGCTTTGTCCAGCTAGGGTAGACGTTCCAGGTTATATTGCACTTATAAGGGAGCAAAGATTTGCAGATGCGGTTAGGCTTATTAGAAAGGATAACCCTTTCCCAACTACATGCGGATTTATTTGCGAACATCCATGTGAAGAAAAATGTAGAAGAAATATGATGGATGATGCCATAAATATAAGAGGTCTAAAGAGAATGGCAGCGGATTACGCTGGATTTGTAGATCCACCAGAATGTGGTCCATCCACTGGTAAGAGAATAGCTATCCTAGGTGGAGGTCCAGGAGGACTAAGTGCAGCATACTACTTACAACTTATGGGACATAGTACTGTAGTTTATGAAATGCTACCAGAACTTGGAGGTATGCTTAGATATGGTATACCAAATTATAGACTCCCAAAAGAAAGACTTGACGAAGATATAAACGCAATTCTTAAGACTGGAGTAGAAGTAATCCACGGAGTTAAGATTGGCGTTGATTTAAGTATAGAAGACCTACAAAAAGAATATGATGCAGTGCTTATAACAGTAGGGGCAAGTACAGATAAGAAGCTTGGCCTTGAAGGAGAAGCTGCTGAAAATATAGTATCTGCGGTAGAATTTTTAAGAGCCGTTGGAGTTGGAGATAAGATCGACTTAACAGGCAAACACGTAGCAGTTGTTGGTGGTGGTAACGTGTCTATGGATGCAGTTAGAACTGCTAAGAGGCTCGGAGCAGAAAAAGTTTCTATAGTTTACAGAAGAAGAGTAGCGGACATGACTGCTCTACCTGGAGAGATTGAAGGTGCAGTATCTGAAGGTATAGAACTTGTAACTTTAAAGGCTCCTTCAAAGCTAGAATTTGATGAAGAAGGAAAACTAAAAGGTCTTTGGGTAACACCACAGATGATTAGTAATATAAAAGATGGAAGAGCAAGCATAAAACCAACAGGGGAAGAAGATCAATTCATTCCTTGCGAATACCTTATAGTTGCAATCGGACAAAATATCGAAACTAAATATTTTGAAGATTTAGGATTTCCAGTTAAATGGGGAAGATTTGTCACAGATAAAACAGGAGCGATAGAAGAATTCCCAGGAGTATTCGCTGGAGGAGACTGTACTTCAGGACCAGCTTCTGTTATCAAGGCTATTGCAGCTGCTAAAGTTGTAGCGGCAAATATCGACTCCTACCTCGGATATCACCACATAATATCAGTGGATATAGATATTCCTGAAATAGGAATCGAGGACAAGAGCCCATGTGCAAGAGTAAATATGACTGAGAGAGATAGCAGTGAAAGAGTCTGCGACTTCGAAGGAGTAGAAAACTGTATGACCCTATCAGAAGGATTACAAGAAGCATCTAGATGTCTTCGTTGTGACCACTTTGGATACGGCGTATTTAAAGGAGGCAGGGAACATAGATGGTAAACTTAACTATTGATGGAAAAAAAGTATCTGTTCCTGAACAAACTACTATTATGGAAGCTGCAGAATCTGTAGGAATTCACATTCCTAGACTCTGTTACTTAAAAGATTTGAATGAAATAGCTGCATGTAGAGTATGTGTAGTTGAAGTAGATGGAAAAGATAAGCTTATAACTTCATGTAACAATGTTGTACTTGAAGGTATGGAAGTTTTAACCAACTCTAAAAAGGTAAGATCTCATAGAAAAACTACAGTGGAACTACTTCTTTCACAACACTCAAATAAATGTGTGTCCTGTGCAAGAAACCAAAACTGTTCTCTTCAAGATTTAACCTATGATTTAAATATTAGAGAAATCCCATATGAAGAACATCTAGAAAAACAAGAATGGAACAATAACTTCCCACTTATCCGTGATTCTACTAGATGTATTAAATGTATGAGATGTATCCAAGTCTGCGACAAGATGCAAAGTCTAAATGTCTGGGGACTAGAAGGTACTGGAGCTAGAACAACAGTAAACGTAACTGGCGGAAGAAAGATAGAAGATGCAAATTGTTCACTATGTGGTCAATGTATAACCCATTGTCCAGTAGGAGCTCTATCAGAAAGAGACGACACTGAAAAGGCATGGAATGCCCTTGAAGATAAAACTAAGACAGTAGTAGTACAAGTTGCACCAGCAGTACGTGCATCCTGGGCAGAACAAATGGGACTATCTGAAGAAGAAGCACCAGTAGGTAAGATTTTTGACGCCCTTAAAAAGATGGGGGCAGACTACGTATTTGATACAGTATTCGGTGCGGACCTAACCATTATGGAAGAAGCAAGTGAATTCTTAGAAAGATTTACAGCGGGAGACTTAAAGGAAAGACCAATGTTTACATCATGTTGTCCAGGCTGGGTAAGATTTGTAAAGACAGAGTTTCCACATATGCTAAGCAGTCTTTCAACTGCAAAATCACCGCAACAAATGTTCGGTGCAGTAATGAAATCCTACTTTGCAGAAAAGGTTGGCAAGAATCCTAACGACATAATCGCAATTTCAGTAATGCCATGTGTGGCTAAGAAAGCTGAAAGAGAAATGGATATGTACTATGGAGAATTTGCAGGTCATGAAACAGATATAGTTATAACCACTAGAGAATTGACAAGGATGATTAAATCAGCTCATATAAATATAGCTGATCTAGAAGATATACCTAGTGACAATCCAATGGAAGATGGAACTGGAGCAGGAGTAATCTTCGGAGCAACCGGTGGGGTTATGGAAGCAGCACTTAGAACTGCATACTTCACATTGAAAGGAGAAAATCCTCCAAACGATGCATTCCTAAGAGTTAGAAATGACGGTTCTAAAGATGGTAGCGGAATCAGAGAATCTGAATTCGATATAGATGGTGTAAAGGTAAGGACAGCAGTAGTAAGTGGACTAGGAAACACTAGAGAGCTACTAGAAAGAATTGACAAAGGCGAAGCAAACTATGACTTCGTAGAAGTTATGGCGTGTCCTGGAGGCTGTGTAGGCGGCGGCGGACAAATAATCCACGATGGACAAGAAAAAGCCTTTGAAAGAGGAAAGAAACTTTATAAACTAGATGATAATTACGAATATAGATGTTCCCATGACAATCCAGATATAAAGAAACTTTACGATGAATACCTAGGTAAACCACTATCATTTAAGGCTCACATGTTACTTCACACAGAACATAAAATAAATAACTAAAATTAAAAAATACCCAGGAGAAATCCTGGGTACAATTTATTTACATGGAGAAATTATGAAAATAGAATTAGCAAAGAAAACTGATCTCGATAAACTTCTAGAAATATATAGAGAAGCTAGAGAATTTATGAAAAATAGCGGAAATAAAACCCAGTGGGGAGATAACAAACCATCGAAAGAAACTTTGGAAAGGGATATAGAAAATAAAAATCTCTACAAGGTAGTAGATTTTGATGAAATTGTAGGTGCATTTGCACTTATATATGGGGAAGATAAAACATATCTTGAAATAGATGGCAAATGGTTAAACGATGAGCCTTATGCGACCTTACATAGAGTGGCAAGCTCTGGAAAAGCAAGAGGAATTATGTCAGAAATTATAAAGTTTTCTGAAGAAAAATATGAAAATCTAAGAATAGACACCCACAAAAACAATCATAAGATGCTTGATAAGATAAGAGAAAATGGATTTACCTATTGTGGTGTAATAAAGATAGATGACGGAAGTCCAAGAGAAGCATTTCAAAAGATTTCAAAAAATAATTAAAATTTAAAAATTTTAAAATTAAAAGTGAAAAAATTTTTAATAAAAAAGAATTATACAAAAAGCCTCCAAAAATTTTGGGGGCTTTATTTTTATAAATTTATGCAATAAAAAAACCTCCAAGAGAAGGTTAAAAAAAGGCTTCTAATTAAATAGGAAGCCTTAAAGTGCTCTTTCTACCTTACCGCTTCTTAAGCATCTAGTACAAACGTCGATTCTTTTTGTAGTTCCGTTAACAACGGCTCTTACTCTTCTTAGGTTAGGAGCCCAAGATCTATTACCTCTTTTATGTGAGAAAGATATTGTATTACCAAATACTCTTTGTTTTCCACAGATTTCACATTTTTTTGCCATAGTGCCACCTCCATTCTTAATTGCACTCTATATTTTAACACAGTTTAATATATAATTGCAAATTTTTCAGCTCATAATGTACCAATAGATTATATACTTTTTTTTAAAAATTGTCCAGAAAAAATAATATTTGAAAAAATTTTAAGAAGTGGTAATATATAGATTATGAGATTCATTATTATTTATGAATACCTGGACATATGTATTTATGCACCGATGTTCAACTAAATATCATTTAGAAAAATTTTAAAAAAAATGAACTCAAATTTTTTAATGATAATACAGGAGGAAATATGAATAACATTAAGAAATATTTTGCAGTAGTACTTGCGCTAAGTGTACTTCTTGTAGGCTGCAAATCAAACAATAAAACTACAAATAGCGCATCAAACGAAACAAGTGATGGAACTACTAAAACCATCTACACAACCATCTATCCAATCTATGATTTTACAAAGAAAATCGTTGGAGATAAGATGAACGTAGTCTACCTAGAATCAGGCAACCAAAGCGCCCACGACTTTGAACCATCTGCAGAGGATATGAAAAACATTACAAATGCAGATCTATTCATCTACAATGGTGCTGGACTTGAATCCTATATAGATAAAGTAAAATCAGCAATCAATAAGGACATTAAATTCGTTGAAGCATCTGAAGGTGTAAATCTTTTAGCTAACCACGAAGAACATGAACACGAAGACGAAGATCATGACCACGATCACGAAGATGAAGACCACGACCACAACAATCACAACCACCACAACAACCACAATAATGAAAATCATAACCATGACAATGGAAATCATAACGAAAATAATCACAACCACGATGAACATGAACACGGACATCACCATCATCATCATGGACCAAATGATCCACACGTATGGTTAAGTCCAAAGAATGCACAAATAATGCTTAAAAATATTACAGATGCAGTAGTTGCTCTTGATGAAGAAAACAAAGATTTCTACGAAGAAAATCTTAAAAAATATACAGATGAGCTTACAAAACTAGACAGCGAATATAAAGATGGACTTGCAAATATCAAATCAAATGAAATTGTAGTAAGCCATGAGGCTTTTGGGTATCTATGTAATGAATATGGACTAACTCAAAAGGGAATCGAAGGAGTTATGGCTGAATCTGAACCAGATGCTAAGACTATTAAAGAAATAATCGAACTTGTAAAAGAAAAAGGCATCAAGATAATATTTACAGAAGAAGCTATGAATCCAAAAATAGTTGAAACTATTTCAAAAGAAACTGGAGCAGAAGTAAGAACTTTAAATCCAATCGAAGGAATTAGTGAAGACGACATGAATAAAGGTTTAGATTACTTCGTAGTTATGAGAGATAATCTAAAGAATCTTGAAGAAGCATTAAATTAAAAAAAGGAGGGGAAGTCTTAGACTTCCCATTTTATTATGAGTATACTTAAGATAGAAAACTTAACATTCGCCTACGAAAGAGATATAATTTTAGACGATGTGAATTTAGAAATTGAAAAGGGAGATTTCGCAGCCTTAATCGGTAGAAATGGATCGGGAAAATCCACCCTTATAAAACTTATTTTGAAGGAACTTGAACCAGATTCTGGTAGAATTTATACTACGGGAATAGAAACCACAGATATAGGATATGTTCCTCAACTTCAAATAGGAACCACAAGGGAATTTCCAATCACCGTTGGAGAACTAGTAAGCCTTGCGTTTTATGACAGACTTAGGGGCTTTAAAAAAGTTTCACCGGAGATAAAAGATTCAATTCTATACGCACTTTCCCAAGTTGGAATGGAAGACGAATACGAAACTCTCTATTCAAAACTAAGTGGAGGACAGAGACAGAGGGTTCTAATTGCCAAGGCTCTCGTTAAAAATACAAAATTTTTAATTTTAGATGAACCTACAAATGGTGTGGATGAAAACTCTAGAAGAAGTCTCTACGAGCTCCTTCACCATCTAAATGCTGCTCATGATAAAACAATCTTGGTAATAACCCACGAGCTCAGAGATGTTTCGCAGTACTTAAACGTAACTTTTGAACTTAGTGAAAAGAAGATAAGGAGGCTATGATGGAAATATTTTCGTATCCTTACATGATAAAAGCACTGATAGTTGGATGCATCATAAGCCTTATTATTCCACTTATGGGAGTGGTGGTAGTAAATAAAAAGATGTCCATCATCGGGGATGCAATGAGTCACGTGGCACTTGCAGGCGTTATGCTGGGCTCTGTAATGAGTTTTCAACCACTACTAATGAGCATAGTGCTCTGCGTATTATCAGCGTTATTTATAGAAGTTATTCGTAAAAAACTTCCGGGATATGCGGACCTGTCCACATCAATCACCATGAGTACAGGAATAGGTCTTGCAGCATTATTAACTGGATTTGTAAAGACAAGGACCAATTTTGAATCATTTCTATTTGGTTCAATAGTTGCAATAACAGACGAAGAGATGTGGATTGTAATCTTTGTATCAGCAGTGGTGCTACTTTTATTTATATATTTCTACAGAGATCTACTCTATATATCCTTCGACGAAAATTCTGCTAAAATAAGTGGAGTGCCAGTGGACCGCATCAATTTAATATTTATGATTTTGGTTGCACTCACAGTTTCACTATCTGCAAGAACAGTCGGGATATTAATAATCAGTTCCCTTATGATTCTTCCAGTTGCCTGTGCTATGCAATTTGAAAAATCATATTTCAAGACGACGATAATGTCATCCGTATTTGGAATATTTTTCACCGTAACAGGACTTTTTCTATCCTTCTACCTTGGACTTAAACCGGGAGGAACAATAGTCCTACTTGGAGTCATAACTCTAGTGGTGGTAATTCTTTTGAATAATAAAAAATGGGGTAAATAATTACTATGAAAAAAACAAATGTAATGAGAATATTAGACAGTCACAAAATTAATTACAGAAGCAGTTCCTATGAACCAGACGAAGCTCTAAGTGGAGTAGACGCAGCAGAAAAGCTTGGAGTGGATACAAAGATGGTCTACAAAACCTTGGTAACTGAATCTGGAGATTTAAATTTTGTATTTGTAATTCCAAGTGATGATAACTTGGATCTTAAAAAGGCTGCAAAAGCTTGCGGAGTTAAGAAAATAGAAATGTTAAAGGCGAAGAACCTCTTGCCACTAACAGGATACATCCACGGAGGATGCTCTCCAGTTGGTATGAAGAAATTATTTCCAACATTTATCCATAAGGATGCGGAAAATTTGGAAGAGTTCTACGTTTCCGCAGGCCATATTGGTGAACAGATAATTATTAACCCAAAGGATTTAGCTAGTCTTGTAAATGCTAAGTTCTGCGATTTAATCAAAGAATAGAGGGATAAAATGTACAGAGAAACTTATGAAGAATGGCTGAACTCTAGTTTTTTAAACGAAAGTGAAAGAGAAGAACTAAAAAAATTAGCAGACTCTGAAATCAAAGATAGATTCTACAAAGATTTGGAATTTGGTACAGCGGGCCTAAGAGGAATATTGGGACTTGGAACCAATAGAATGAACGAATACGTCATCGCAAGAGCCACAAAAGGTTTGGCAAAGGCTGTGCTTGCAAGAGAAGGTGGCAAGGAAAAAGGTGTTGTAATCGCTCACGACGTAAGACATAAGTCCAAAGAATTTACGGAAATCGCTGCGAGAGTCTTTGCAAGTATGGGAGTGAAATGTTATATCTTCGATGGAATTAGACCAACTCCGATGCTATCCTACGCTGTTAGGTACTTAAAAACACAAGCGGGAATAGTTATAACTGCTTCCCACAACCCAAAAATTTACAACGGATACAAAGTATATTGGGACGAAGGTTCTCAAATCCTAGACGATATTGCAAATGAAATTCAAAATAATATTAAAGAATCATCATACGATGTAGAAGATTTACCAAGCCTAGAAGAAGCGAAAAAATCTGGAATTGTAGAAGTTTTAAAACATGATTTGGACGAATCCTACTTTGAAGAAACTCTAAAGAGAAGAATTCACGACGATGACGAACTTGATTTAGGAATCAAAATCGTCTACACACCACTTAATGGAACTGGAAATAAACCAGTAAGGCATGTACTACAAGTACGTGGTTTTAAAAATATTAAAGTCGTACCTGAACAAGAAAATCCAGACCCAGACTTTACTACCGTTGGATATCCAAACCCAGAAGATGTAGCCGCATTTAAATATGCAGTAGCTCTCGGAGAAAAGACGGATGCAGAACTTATATTTGCAACCGATCCAGACTGCGATAGAGTTGCTATGCTCGGCAAGTACGAAGGTGGTTACTATGCATTTAATGGAAACCAAATCGGTTCCATGCTAACCTACTATATCTTAAGTGGACTTAAAGAAAAAAATAAAATTTCAAAAAAAGGTGCAATCGTAAAATCCATAGTAACAGGAGATATGTCAGAGAAGATTGCGAAATCATTTGGAGTAGAAACTTTTGAAACTTTGACAGGATTTAAAAATATCTGCAACCTTCCAAACATTTGGGATAGAAACAAGGAACACGACTTTATTTTTGGTTATGAAGAATCTATTGGATACGTCTACGGCAACCATGTAAGGGACAAGGATGGAGTAATTATCTCCATGCTTATCTGCGAAATGGCAGCCTACTACAAGAAACAAGGACTAACTCTATACGAAGTTCTAGAAAAAATGTTTAGAGAATATGGGTACTACACCGAATATTTAAAGAGTATAGTTCTAGAAGGAATAGAAGGTCAAAAGAGAATAGCAAGGATGATGGATTACTTCAGAAAGACAGAGTTTAAAGAATTTGGCGACATCAAAGTAAGAGAAGTAAATGATTATCTCCATGGATTCAACGGAAATCCAAGCTCCAACGTGCTTATATACAAATTGGAAGACGGATCTTGGTTCGCAGTTAGACCATCTGGAACAGAACCAAAAATAAAACTATACATCTATGCAAAAAGTAATGATAGAATAGAGTCAAGAGACAAAGTTTCTAAAATTGCAAAAGTTGTAGAAAGTACACTTTTAAGTGTAGAGTAAAGGAGAAAATATGATTTGTTTTTGTGACTTTAATCCCAGGCTCATAAAAGAATATAGCTTAGATGGATTTACAAGAGATAGAGAAAACACCGCCCAAAGTACCAGTAGAAGCATAGGCACCACAGGTATAACATCAGCGATGACCATTAAAAAACTCGGAGAAAATTCCAAGGTTTTGACCTGCCTAGGCTTAGAAAATGGAAAAATAATCAGGGAATATCTTGAGAATTTAAGAATAGATACAGACATTGTAAAATTATTGGACGAATCCGTTGAACAGGTTAAAGTTACAATAAACTGTGAGGAAAAAGAAGGGGAAGTAGAAGATGAAGAAAACAAATCCTTCGACATCATCTCAAAAACTCCTAGGATGACCTCAGCAACGGAGACAGAAATACTTTCAAGAATCAACGAAATCTCAAAAGAAGATGGAATACTTGTGCTAAATGAAACGGACAATTTAAACTTAGAGTCTGACTTCTACGAAAATGTAGCGATAATTGCAGAAAATAATAATAAAGAAGTAGTGGCATCCTTTAGAGATGAAGTACTTATAAAAAACACGAAGATCAAGGGTTTAGTAATCGACAAGACTCAACTTCAAAAATTAACAGGAGATCCAATTAGCTACGACAAGGACGTAGTAAGATCACTACAACCGAAACTAAATATCTATGAAATGGTAGTAGCACTGGGTAGAGTGTCTGCAGTATTTGTAAGCAAAGATGAATCCTACAAACTATCCATAGAAGGAATGGAAGTATCAACCTTGGATAAAAATCTAATGCTCACAGGACTTGCCCTTGGACTAAGCAAAAAATATAGTTTAGATACAACATTGAAACTCGCCTTTGCAATATCTGCATTTAAAAATTATAAAAGCGAAAGCGATGTAGACATGAGTGATATCAAAGAAATAATGAACAAAGTAGTGCTAAGGAGGCTAAATTGAAAAGATTTGAATTAGAAAGAGATAAGGCTGGATTTCTATTCATAGACATCCAAGACAAACTACTAGCAGCCATATTCAATAAAGATGACGTGCTAAAAAATAATATAATATTAGCAAAAGCATCTGAAATAATGGGTATGAAAAATGTGATCACCCTACAATATCCAAAGGGACTTGGACCAATGAATGCAGAAATAAGAAAGCCACTTGGAGATTCAATAGAACTTGAAAAATCTTATTTCTCATGTATGAAGGACGAAAATTTCAAAGCTGAATTTGAAAAACAAGGCATAAAACAAGTAATCATAACAGGAATTGAAACCCATATCTGTGTATTCCAAACCGCAAGAGATATGATAGAAGCTGGATATGAAGTATTTATCGTAAGCGATGCAGTAGGATCAAGAGCAAAACTAAATTACAAAAATGCGCTTAAAAACTTAAGAGAACTAGGCTGTGTGATAACCACCACAGAAACCGTACTCTTCGACCTACTTAAAAAAGCAGGCTCTGACGAATTTAAAAAAGTACAAAATTTAATAAAATAAAATTTCCATACTAACAGCAGAAACCACCGTAAAGGTGGTTTTTTCATGCCCAAATAATATAAAAAACAAAATAGAAAAAACTAGCTTTATAATTTAGATAGCTCAGAAACCTGAAAATAAACCGCAAATACGTGATATAATAAAATAAATAAAACATAATAAAATTAAAAATAAAAATAAACAAAGAGGGATGAAAATGGCAAATTTAGAAAATCAAAACAATGAATCATTGCAAAGAGCAGAGCTACATAGAAAGATATGGGCGATTGCAGACAATGTAAGAGGAGCTGTCGACGGTTGGGATTTCAAACAATACATATTAGGAATTCTATTCTATAGATTTATTTCCGAAAACATAACTGAATTTTTCAACAGTGCAGAGCATGAAGCGGGAGATCTAGACTTTGACTATGCAAATATCTCAGACGAAGAAGCAGAGAGAGATTTCAGACCAGGAACAGTAGAAGACAAAGGATTTTTTATCTTGCCAAGTGAGCTTTTTGTAAACGTTTGTAAAGATGCGAGAACCAATGAAAATCTGAACACAGATTTAGCAAATATATTTAAAGCCATAGAAGGAAGCGCAGTAGGTTATCCATCAGAAGACGATATAAAAGGACTATTTGAAGATGTAGATACCAAGAGCAACAGACTTGGGGGAAACGTACCAGAAAAAAATAAAAGACTAGCGGATATCTTAACGGGAATATCAGAGATAAACTTTGGAGAATTTCAAAAGAATGACATAGATGCATTCGGAGATGCCTACGAATATTTAATCTCAAACTACGCGAGCAATGCAGGTAAATCTGGTGGAGAATTCTTCACGCCACAGACAGTATCAAAACTATTGGCAAGAATCGTAATGGACGGCAAAACCAGCGTAAACAAAGTATACGATCCTACCTGCGGCAGTGGTTCGCTACTTTTACAAATGAAAAAACAATTCGAAGAACATATAATAGACGAAGGATTTTTTGGACAAGAAATAAATATGACCAACTTCAACCTAGCTCGTATGAACATGTTTCTTCATAATGTAAACTACAACAACTTCTCCATAAAGAGAGGGGACACATTACTACAACCGCAACACAAGGACGAAAAACCATTCGATGCAATAGTTTCAAACCCACCATATTCAATAAAATGGATAGGAGATGCCGATCCAACTCTAATAACAGACGAGAGATTTGCACCAGCAGGCAGGTTGGCACCAAAATCATATGCGGATTATGCGTTTATACTACATTCACTAGCATACCTATCTAGCAAGGGAAGAGCAGCAATAGTATGTTTCCCGGGGATATTTTATAGAAAAGGCGCAGAAAAAACTATTAGACAGTACCTCGTAGACAACAACTTCATCGACTGTGTAATACAACTACCAGAAAATCTATTCTTCGGAACATCTATAGCTACCTGTATACTGGTCATGGCTAAGAATAAAACAGAAAATAAAATACTATTCATAGACGCGAGCAAGGAATTTAAAAAAGAGACTAATAACAATATTTTGGAACAAAAAAATATCGATGCAATAGTAGAAGAATTTAGAAATAGAGAAGAAAAAGAATATTTTTCAAGATATGTGCCAATAGAAGAAATAATAGAAAATGACTACAACCTCTCCGTGTCCACCTATGTCGAAAAAGAAGACACCAGAGAAAAGATAGACATAGTAGTCTTGAATAGAGAAATCGAAGAGACAGTAAAAAAGATAGATGAACTAAGAGCTTCTATAAATGAAATAGTAAAGGACCTTGAAGATGACCAAGATAGATGAACTATTAAAAGGTGAAAAGGTCGAGTGGAAGAAGATTGGTGATATAAAAGATATCAATGTTATTTCACCTATCAAAAAAATTAAGAAACAGGAATATTTAGACGAAGGATTGTATCCTATTATAGACCAAGGTCAAAAATTTATTGTCGGATACACAAATGATGAAAATGCAACTTTTAAAAAAAATAAATATGTAGTATTTGGAGATCATACTGAAAGTATAAAGTATATAGACTTTCAATTTGCACAGGGAGCAGATGGAATCAAGGTTTTAAAGACAAATGAAAAGTATTTAAATTCAAGATATTTTTATCATGCTATTTTAAATTTCTATGAGATGAAAGGAAACTATATGAGGCATTTTTCATTGCTGAAGGAAACAGAAATTCCAATACCTTCTATAGAAACTCAAGAAAAAATAGTAAAAATACTTGATAAATATACAAGAAATGTTACAGATTTGCAGTTAGAATTGCAAAAAGAATTAGAATCTAGGGTTAAACAATATGAG
>CAMYEJ010000020.1 GCA_947254665.1 uncultured Peptoniphilus sp. | reverse complement strand
GTATTTTACTAATAAAATATAAGTATATAAAGATGAGGAGGAAGTTATGTTAGATTTTGAGTTGGATCACGATGAATTCGCTAAAATAAAAATATTTGGAGTTGGCGGTGGCGGAAATAATGCCGTTAACAGAATGATTACAGCAGGAGTTAAGGGTGTAGAGTTCTATGCTTTAAATACAGATAAACAAGCTCTTAAGACTACTCTTGCAGATAATAAAGTACAAATCGGAGAAAAAATAACTAAAGGATTAGGAGCAGGAGCAAACCCTGATGTAGGAGAAAAATCTGCTGAAGAATCTAGAGATGAAATAAGAGAAGCTCTTGAAGGAGCGGACATGGTATTTATAACAGCTGGAATGGGCGGTGGTACAGGTACTGGAGCAGCTCCAGTAGTTGCTGAAGTAGCTCAAGAATTAGGACTTCTAACTGTAGGTGTAGTTACAAAACCATTTAGCTTTGAAGGTGTTAGAAGATCTAAATCTGCTGAAAGAGGAATCCAAGCTTTAAAAGAAAAGGTAGACACACTTGTTATTATTCCTAACGACAGACTTCTTGATATTTCTGATAAGAAGACTTCATTTGCAAAAGCATTTGAAATGGCTGACGAAATTTTAAAACAAGGTGTTCAAGGTATATCTGATTTAATTTCTGTACCAAACCTTATTAATCTTGACTTTGCAGACGTTAAAACCATCATGGAAGATAAAGGTATCGCTCATATGGGTATCGGTATTGCATCTGGAGATGACAGAGCAACCGAAGCTGCAAAATTAGCAATCAACTCTCCTCTACTAGAAACTTCTATAGAAGGTGCTAAATCTGTACTTATTAATATTACTGCAGGAAATGACCTTGGAATATTTGAAGTTAACGAAGCTGCTGACCTTATTCGTGACTATGTATCTGAAGATGCTAATATCATATTTGGGGCAGGTATTGACGATACATTAAAAGATAGCGTTAAGATTACAGTAATTGCTACTGAATTTGAAGATGAAGATCATGGAAGAACTTTATTAAGAACAGATTCTATTAAAGAATCTAGAGCACCAAAGGCTAAGAGAGATAGTGCTAGTGATCTAGATATTCCAGAATTTCTAAAGAGAAGATTCGAAGATTAAATTAATAGATTTTAATGGGTATCTAAGGATACCCTGTTTTTTTATTTTAAAAATATAACTTTAATATAAAATAATTATCTTTATAAAAGGGTGATAATATGAAATGTCCATTTTGCGGAAGTCTTGATTCAAAGGTAGTCGACTCAAGACAGACCGACGAAGGCTCAATAATTAGAAGAAGAAGGGAATGTCCAAATTGTAAAAAGAGATGGACAACCTATGAGACAATTGAAGAAACTCCACTAATAGTAGTTAAAAGAGATGGAAATAGACAGACTTTTGATCCAGAAAAGATACGTATTGGAATTATAAAATCTTGTGAAAAGAGACCTGTCAATATAGAAAAGATTGACGAAATTGTAAGTGAAGTTGAGCGTAATATTAGAAACACTATGAAAAGAGAAGTGCAATCTGATGAAATAGGCGAAATTGTCATGGAATATTTAAAGAACCTCGATGAAGTTGCCTATGTAAGATTTGCTTCAGTTTATAGAAATTTCACAGACGTAGATTCTTTCTACAAAGAGCTAGATAAATTTCAAAAGAGGTAAGTTATGGATCTATTTGATCTTGCTGCAGAAAAGAAAAATAAATCTAACGCTCCATTAGCTGAGAGGATGCGTCCTAAGAATTTAGATGAATTTGTAGGACAAAGCCATATTGTCGGTGAAGGAAAGTATCTGAACAGGCTTTTAAGATCTGGTAGAGTCTTCTCAATGATTTTTTATGGACCACCCGGAGTAGGTAAGACTACTCTTGCAGAGATATTTGCAGGACTTTCTGGATATAAGTTCGTAAGGATATCAGCGGTAACATCCGGAGTAAAAGAGCTTAGAGAGTTACTTAAAACTGCAGAGGATAATTTAAAATTTAATAATGTAAAGACGATTCTCTTTATTGATGAAATTCATAGATTTAATAAGTCACAACAGGACGCACTACTTCCATTTGTAGAAAAAGGACTTGTAACACTTATAGGTGCTACTACTGAGAATCCTTATTTTGAAGTAAACTCAGCACTTCTTTCTAGATGTCAAATAATAAATCTTGAGCCACTTAAGGAAGAAGATTTGCTCTTATTAATAGAAAGGACAATATCTGAGGATAAAGGACTTAAGCAATTAAATGTTAAGCTTTCTGATGATGCTAAGAAGACTCTAGTTCTTCTAGCAGGAAATGATGCGAGATCCCTTCTAAACAACTTAGAAATAGCAGCACTTTCTACTCCTAGTAGGAGCGGAGAAATAATAATAAATAAAACTGACGTTGAAAACTCTGTAATGAAAAAGAAAGTTCTCTATGATAAGAATGGAAATTCCCATTATGATAACATAAGTGGATTTATAAAATCAATGCGAGGAACAGATCCAGATGCGGCGGTATTCTACCTGGCGCAGATGTTGAATTCGGGAGAAGATCCAAAGTTTATAGCTAGAAGAATGATAATATTTGCATCTGAAGATATTGGTTGTGCAAATCCAAATGCTTTACAAGTAGCCGTATCTTGTTTTGATGCTGTAAACATTGTTGGACTTCCTGAAGGCAGAATTATTTTGTCCCAATGTGCGATATATCTTGCTACAAGTCCAAAATCAAATGCATCCTACATTGCAATAGATGAAGCTTTAAGAGATGCTAGGGAAGGCAGGTCTTATACTATTCCGATGTATTTAAGAGATAAGCACAACCCATCGGTAAATAATGAAGAAACTTATAAGTATCCACACAGCTATGGTGGCTATGTAAGACAGGATTATCTTCCAATAGAGTTTAGGGATAGAAAATATTTTAGACCCAAGTCTTCTGGAGAAGAAGAAAAGATAATTGAATTTTTAAAAAATATAGAAGAAAATTTGTAATTTTACAAATTTTTATATAAAATAATATAAAAATATAACTAGGAGGAATTATGGTTATAGATATACAAAAAGTACTAAAAGATAAGAGTTTTATAGATAAAGAAGTAACGGTGTGTGGTTGGATTAAGACCTCTAGAAGTTCTAAAAACTTTGGATTTATAGAATTAAACGATGGAAGCTCTTTCAAATCACTTCAAATTGTACTAGAAAGCAATCTAGAAAACTTTGATGAAGTTAGCAAGTACACCATTTCTAGCTCAATAGAAGTAACGGGAAAAATTGTAGAATCTCCTGGAACAAAACAATCTGTTGAACTTCATGCAAAGGAAGTAAAGTTAATAGGACTTAGCGACAGGGATTACCCTCTTCAAAAAAAGAGACACACAATGGAATACCTAAGAACTAAGACACACTTAAGACCAAGGACAAATACATTCAAAGCGGTATTTAAGGTTAGAAGTTTGATTGCTTTTGCAATTCATAAATACTTCCAAGAAAATGGATTTGTATATGTACACAGCCCAATCATTACTGCATCAGATGCTGAAGGTGCTGGAGAAATGTTCCAAGTAACTACATTAGATTTACAAGATGTTCCAATGATAGATGGAAAAGTTGATTATAACGAAGATTTCTTTGGAAGAGAAACACATTTAACTGTAAGTGGTCAGTTGGAAGCAGAAGCATTTGCCCATGCATTTAGAGATTGCTACACATTTGGACCTACATTTAGAGCAGAAAACTCAAATACAGCTAGACACGCTGCAGAATTCTGGATGGTTGAACCAGAACTAAGTTTTTGTAAGCTAGAAGGCATGCTTGAAAATGTAGAAGGCTGCATTAAGTATGTAATTAACTATGTTCTTGAAAACGCACCTGATGAAATGGAATTTTTCAATCAATTTATAGATAAGGGACTTTTAGATAGACTTAAATCAATCGTTGAAAAAGATTTTGGAAAAGTCACCTACACAGAAGCGGTAGAATTATTAAAAGAATCAAAAGCAGACTTTAAATATCCTGTTGAATGGGGAATAGATTTACAAACAGAACACGAAAGATATTTAACAGAAGAGATATTTAAAAAGCCTGTATTTGTAACAGACTATCCAAAGGAAATAAAAGCTTTCTACATGACTTTGAATGAAGATAATAAGACTGTAAGAGCATCTGATTTACTTGTTCCAGGAATCGGAGAACTTGTAGGTGGATCTCAAAGGGAACACAGACCAGATGTACTTGAAAATAGAATGAGAGAACTAGGACTTGATGTAGATGCATATGAATGGTATTTAGATTTAAGAAGATATGGTACGGTTATAACTTCAGGATATGGAATTGGATTTGAAAGACTTGTAATGTACATTACAGGTATGAAGAATATTCGTGACGTAATTCCATTCCCAAGAACAGTTAACTCAGCAGATATATAGGTGAAATATGAAAAAGTATAATCCAAAAGAAATAGAAAAAAAATGGCAAGATTATTGGGATGAGCATAAGACTTTTAAAACAGATGATGATTTAAATAAGAAAAAGTTTTATGCTTTAGTTGAATTTCCTTATCCATCAGGACAAGGTCTTCACGTTGGTCACGCAAGACCATATACAGCTCTAGATGTAGTTTCTAGAAAGAGAAGACTCCAAGGTGAACAAGTTCTATTCCCAATGGGATGGGACGCATTTGGACTTCCAACAGAAAACTACGCTATAAAGAATAAGATTCATCCTAAGAAAGTAACTCTAGATAATATAAAGAATTTCAAAAGACAACTTAAATCAATAGGATTTTCATTTGATTGGGATAGAGAAATAGATACTACAGATCCAGAATATTATAAATGGACTCAATGGATCTTCTTACAACTATTTAAACATGGTCTAGCTTATAAACAAGAGATGCCTATTAACTGGTGTCCATCTTGTAAAGTTGGATTAGCAAATGAAGAAGTTGTCGGTGGATGCTGTGAAAGATGCGGCACAGAAGTAGTTAGAAAAGTTAAATCTCAATGGATGCTTAAGATAACTGACTATGCAGAAAAACTTCTAGAAGGACTTGATGAAGTAGACTTCATCGAAAGAGTTAAGACCCAACAAAGAAACTGGATAGGTAAATCAGTAGGAGCAGACGTAAAATTTAAATTAAAAGATTTAGATGAAGAACTAGAAATCTTCACAACTAGACCAGATACAATCTTTGGAGCAACCTACATGGTTATATCTCCTGAACATCCACTTATTCAAAAATATAGAGATAGAATCGAAAATATAAGCGATGTAGAGAAATATATAGAAGAAGTATCCAAGAAGTCCGATTTTGAAAGAACAGAACTTTCTACAAATAAAACTGGGGTTGAACTTAAAGGAATCCATGCAATAAACCCAGCAAATGGAAAAGAAATACCAGTGTGGACATCAGACTATGTTTTAATGACCTATGGTAGCGGTGCTATAATGGCGGTTCCAGCTCATGATACAAGAGACTTTGAATTTGCAACTAAATTTGGACTTGAAATAATACAAGTAATAGATAACAAAGATAGTAAAGAACTACCAATGGTAGAAAAAGAAAATTGTACAGTTATTAATTCAGACTTTTTAAATGGACTAAGTGTTAAGGAAGCTAGCGAAAAAATAATTAAATTCTTAGAAGATAAACATATCGGAGAAAAAAAGACTAATTATAAATTGAGAGACTGGGTATTCTCAAGACAAAGATATTGGGGAGAACCAATTCCAATAATCCATTGTGATAAATGTGGTTATGTACCTATGGATGAAAAAGATCTTCCACTTAGACTTCCAGAAGTTGAAAATTATGAGCCATCTCACGATGGAGAAAGTCCACTTTCACAAATGGATTCATTCGTAAACACAACTTGTCCAGTATGTGGAGGCCCAGCTAAGAGAGAAACAGACACAATGCCTCAATGGGCAGGATCATCATGGTACTTCTTAAGATATATCGATCCTCACAATCATGAAGCATTGGCAGATCCAAAACTTTTAGATCACTTCTTGCAAGTTGACTGGTACAACGGAGGAATGGAACATACAACCCTTCACTTATTGTATTCAAGATTCTGGCATAGATTCCTATACGATATTGGAGTAGTGCCAACCAAAGAACCATACAAAAAGAGAACTTCTCATGGAATGATTCTTGGATCAAATTCTGAAAAGATGTCTAAGTCCAGAGGAAATGTAATTAATCCAGACGACATTGTAAATGAATATGGAGCAGATACTTTAAGAACCTATGAAATGTTTATGGGAGATTTTGAAAAGGCTGCACCATGGAGTACAAACGGAGTTAAGGGAGCTAGAAGATTCTTAGATAGAGTTTACGGACTAGCTGAACTAATTAATGATGAAAGTGGATATTCAAAGAACTTAGAATCATTAATTCACAAGACTATTAAAAAAGTTACTGACGACTATGAAACTCTTAAATTTAACACTGCAATAGCGGCACTAATGAGTTTAGTAAATGAGTTCTATGGACAAGGAAGTATAACTAAAAAAGATTACGAAACACTTTTAATTCTTCTAAATCCAGTGGCACCTCATATCACAGAAGAACAGTTCCACGAAGTGATTGGAGGCTACCTAAACGAAGCAAAGTGGCCAACTTACGAAGAAGATATGTTAGTTGATGATGAAGTAGAGATACCAGTACAATTCAATGGCAAAGTAAGATTTAAAGTAGTAGTTCCAAAAGAAGCTACAGACGAAGAAGTATTTGCTAAAGCAGAAGCGACTGAAGATTTTAAAAACTGGTTAGAAGGTAAAAAGATAGTTAAAAAGATCTATGTTAAAGGAAAAATACTTAACATAGTTGTAAAATAAGATTTTTAAAAGCATCCTAATGGGTGCTTTTATTTTTTAGAAAATATTTAAATTAATAAAATAAAATGACTTCGTAAAAAGTTTTTAGAAGTTTTTTATTTTTTAAATTTATATCTTAGAACTTTATATTGAAACTATGGCTTATATTTTAAATAATTTAGTTGATACTAAAGCTTTTATATGTTAAGATATTAGAGGTATTAAATGACACACATTTTCTGACGGTACTCAAGTTGCCTACATGGTCTGAGATCGGTTGACGAAAATGGAGGAATAAAAACGGAGGTGTAAAGATGTCAGTTATATCAATGAAAGCACTCCTTGAAGCAGGAGTACACTTTGGACACCAAACTAGAAGATGGAATCCAAAGATGTCAAGATTTATCTTTACAGAAAGAAATGGAATCTATATTATAGATCTTCAAAAAACAGTAAAGAAAATAGAAGAAGCTTACGATTTCGTAAGAGAATTAGCACAAGAAAACAAAACTATACTATTTGTAGGAACTAAGAAACAAGCTCAAGATGCTATCGAAAAAGAAGCTAGAAGATGCGAAATGCCATTCATTAACCAAAGATGGTTAGGTGGACTTCTTACAAATTTCAAAACTATTAAAAAGAGAGTTGAAAGACTTCACGATCTTGAAGAAATGGAAGAAGATGGAACATTCGATGTTCTACCTAAGAAAGAAGTTATTAAACTTAAACTTGAAAGAGAAAGACTTGAAAAGTTCCTTGGTGGAATTAAACATATGGACAGACTACCAGATTGTATTTTCGTAGTTGACCCTAAGAAAGAATATATCGCTGTTAAAGAAGCTGATATTCTAGGTATTCCAGTAGTAGGAATCATCGACACTAACTGTGATCCAGATGAAATTGACTATCCAATCCCTGGAAACGACGATGCAATAAGAGCAGTTAAACTAATCACTGAAACTATTGCAAATGCGGTATTAGAAGGTAAGCAAGGAACTCAATTTACTGATTTTGACGAAGAAGGTTCTCAAGAAGAACTTGAAAACGAACCAGTAGAAGAGGAAGAATAAGATAATTTGGGTTCTAAGCTTAGGACCCTTTTTTTATAGGAGGTTTTAAATGAATATTACAGCACAAATGATTAAAGAATTAAGAGAAATTACATCAGCAGGTATGATGGATTGTAAAAAAGCACTTGCTGCAACTGATGGAGATTTAGAAAAAGCAATAGATTTCCTTAGAGAAAAAGGACTTGCATCTGCAGCTAAAAAATCATCTAGAATTGCAGCTGAAGGCCTAGTAGAAAGCTATATTCACGGCGGAAGAATCGGAGTTCTAATTGAAGTTAACTCTGAAACTGACTTCGTTTCTAAAAACGAAGAATTCAAAGCATTCGTAAAAGATATGGCTATGCAAGTTGCTGCTGCAAATCCAAAGTATGTAACTCGTGAAGAAGTGCCAGCTGAACAAGTTGATCACGAAAGAACTGTATTAAAAGAACAAGCTCTAAACGAAGGTAAACCAGAAAAAATCGTTGAAAAGATGGTTGAAGGTAGACTTGAAAAATTCTATGAAGAAATTGTTCTACTTGATCAAAAATTTATCAAAGATGGCGATTTAAAGGTACAAGACGTTCTTACTAATCTAATTGCAAAGATTGGTGAAAATATTAAGATTAGAAGATTCGTTAGATACGAAGTTGGAGAAGGACTAGAAAAAAGAGAAGAAGACTTCGCAGAAGAAGTAGCTAAACAAATGGGTAAATAAAATGGATAAAGCCCATAATAAATACAATAGGGTAGTTTTAAAGTTAAGCGGTGAAGCTATGGCTGGAGATGCTAAGGTCGGCATTGATCCTAAAACTGTAAAAGCCATTGCTGAAGAAATAAAGAGAGCTTATGAAACTGGAGTAGAAATTGGTATTGTAGTCGGTGGCGGAAATTTCTGGAGAGGTAGATCTTCAGGAGATATGGACAGAGCCACTTCTGACTATATGGGCATGCTTGGAACTGTAATGAATGCTCTTGCTCTTCAAGATATGTTAGAGTCCTTGGGAGTAGACACAAGAGTTCAAACAGCAATAGAAATGAAAGAAGTTGCCGAACCTTATATAAGACGTAGGGCAATTAGACATCTAGAAAAGAAAAGGGTAGTTATATTTTCTGCAGGGATTGGAAATCCATACTTTTCAACTGACACAACAGCTGCATTAAGAGCTGCAGAAATCGGAGCAGAAGTAATACTTCTTGCGAAAAAAGGTGTGGATGGAATCTATGATTCTGATCCTAATATAAATCCTGATGCCAAGAAATTTGACACTCTTACTTACCAAGAAATTCTTACTAGAAGACTTACGATTATGGATAGTACTGCAACATCTCTTTGCATGGACAATAATATTCCGGTAATAGTATTTGGAATAGATATAGAAAACTCAATATATGACGCTGTATCTGGAAAAACAATTGGTACTAGCGTTAATTAGGAGGTAATTATGTTTGATTATAAGCGTGAAGCTGAAGATAAAATGAAAAAATCCATTGAGGTTTTAAAAGACGATTTACTTTCTATAAGAGCGGGAAGAGCAAACCCAGCACTTTTAGATAAAATTACAGTTGAATACTATGGACAAGTGACTCCACTTAACCAAGTTGCAGGAATCTCAGCTCCTGAAGCAAGACTTCTTGTTGTACAACCATGGGATCAATCACTTATACCTGTTATAGAAAAAGAAATTTTAAAATCTGACTTAGGTCTTAACCCATCTAATGATGGAAAAGTTGTAAGACTAATGATTCCACAACTTACTGAAGAAAGAAGACGCGACCTTACTAAAATCGTTAAGAAAAACGGAGAAGACACTAAGGTTGCTATTAGAAACATCAGAAGAGTCGCCATTGACGAAGTGAAGAAACTTGAAAAAGATAAAGAAATATCTGAAGACGAAAGAAAAGTAGCTGAAGAAAAAGTTCAAGAACTCACTGACAAGTACGTAAAAGAAGTCGATGTAGTAACTAAAGCTAAAGAAGATGAGTTAATGGAAATTTAATAAAGGCCCTGAGGGCCTTTTATTTTTTAGGAGAAATATGGAAATAGATGTAAACAATGTTCCTACGCATATCGGTATAATTATGGATGGCAATGGTCGTTGGGCTAAAAATAAAAATAAAATCAGATCCTTTGGTCATAAGGAAGGAGCGGAAAGAGTTATAGATATTGTAGAAGAAAGTTATCGTCTTGGAGTTAAATACCTTACTCTTTATGCTTTTTCTACAGAAAATTGGAAGAGACCTGCAGATGAAGTAGGATATCTAATGACTCTTTTAAATAGTTTTATAGATAAAAAATTGAAAAGACTTCATGAAAATGGTGTTAAAATAAATGTACTAGGAGATGTTAATAGATTGGATGATGGTACATTTAAATCCGTAAAAAAAGCAATAGAAACCACAAAAGACAATAAAAAAATGGTTTTAAATATTGCCCTTTCTTATGGTGGTAGAGCTGAAATAGTAAGGGCTGCCAAGATTATTGCAAAAGAATATAAGGATGGAAAATTAAATCTAGAAGATATAACAGAAGATAGTTTTAACGATTTTTTATACACCAAAGATATTCCACCGGTGGATCTTTTGATTCGTCCAGGTGGTGAAAAGAGAATTTCAAATTTTTTATTATATCAACTGGCATATGCTGAATTTATATTTGTAGATACTCTATGGCCAGACTTTAGAGAAGAAAATCTAAGAGATGCAATCCTAGAATATCAAAATAGAAATAGAAGGTACGGTGGACTATGAAAAACTTTGTAACAAGAAGTATAACCGCTGTTGTCGGAGTAATCTTACTATATTTTATAATTAAAAATAGCGGAATATATCTATCTACTGCAATTTTATTTTTGTCGATTGTAGGAATCTATGAAATAAAAAATTGTTTTAAAAATATTAATATAAATATAAATGCCTACTTACTGTATATTTTTGCTGTGTTCTTATTTCTAATTAGAAGTGTACCTAAATTTGAAGTGCTAGCAAGCTTTGAGTACGTATTTATACTTATAATCATGCTTATTTCATTTGTGCTAGATTTAGATATCAATAGAAATATGGACGACAGTGTGTATACAGTTTTTAGCTATATCTATATTCCGGTCATATTTGACCTAATTTATAAAATGAATAATATTTACTTGGTACTTGTCTTTATAATGGCATTTGCAACGGATACATTTGCATACTTAGTAGGAATGACAATGGGAAGACATAAGCTTATACCAAGTATTTCTCCTAAGAAATCGGTGGAGGGAGCTATCGGTGGAGTAGTAGGGGCGGTTATTTTAGGATGTATTTGGCTTAATTATAATGATTTTAAGTTGAATGCACTTACTGTAATCTTTCTTATTTTTACCTCTATATCTTCACAACTAGGTGATTTAATAGCTTCAAAGATTAAAAGAGTAGCAGGAATAAAAGATTATGGAAATATTTTTCCAGGACATGGTGGAGTACTTGATAGATTTGACAGTATTTTAGATGTTACCGTAATAATATTTCTATTTTCAAAAGTTATGGAGGTACTATGACTACTATAATAAGTGCAATTTTTGTCTTTCTTCTTGTGATTTTACTGCATGAAGCTGGACATTTAGTGGCTGCAAAAGCCTCTGGAATAAAAGTAAATGAATTTGCCGTTGGAATGGGTCCAAAAATATTTGGTAAACAAAAAGGAGAAACGCTATATTCTCTTCGCGCTCTTCCAATTGGCGGATATTGTGCTATGGAGGGTGAAGGAGAAGACTCTGAAGATCCAAGGGCATTTAACAATGTAAGTATTGGCAGGAGAATGGTAACAATAGTGGCAGGAGCATTTATGAATTTTGTTCTAGCGGTAGTTGCTTTTACCATTATTGCAGGATTTAATGGTGTTCCAAGTACAACTATTGGCGAAATCGTACCAGGAAGTCCTGCTGAAAAGATGGGATTCGTACCTGGCGATAAGGTCGTTGTAATAGATCACACAGAAATCAAAGAATTCTCAGATATACCTAAGACTATCGCTGCAGCACAAAAAGATACAGTAAGGGTTTATGCCGTTAGAGAAGGTATCCTTTATGCGCAAAATGTAAAAGTTGAAGAAAAAGATGGTCAAAAAATGATTGGTATAAAGCCAAAAATAAATC
The DNA here is from genome assembly GCA_947254665.1 of uncultured Peptoniphilus sp. Classification (GTDB taxonomy): domain Bacteria; phylum Bacillota; class Clostridia; order Tissierellales; family Peptoniphilaceae; genus Peptoniphilus_B. The sequence goes on along the minus strand of CAMYEJ010000020.1, from coordinate 1,749 downwards.
GTGGAGCCACATACTCAGTTAGATATGGTTTTAAACAAACTGCAAATGTGGTTAAAGAAGTTTTCCAAGTTTTAGGAATGCTTTTTACAGGTAAACTTGCTCTATCTAGACTTTCTGGTCCTGTTGGAGTTATAAAAGTAATTGGACAGTCGGCTAAGTTTGGATTTTTAAATGTGCTTGCAATACTTGGACTTATTTCGGCAAATTTAGGAGTGGTAAACCTACTTCCTATACCAGCACTTGATGGTGGTAGATTTGTCATGTTATTAATTGAAAAGTTAAGAGGTAAACCACTTAGCGAAAAGGTGGAATACTATATAAACCTCGTTGGATTTATATTTGTATTCTCTATTATGATATATGTAACTATATTTGGAGATCTTAAAAGATGATAAATAGAAGGATGACTAGAGTTATAGATGTCGGTGGAATTAAGATAGGAAATCCACATCCGATTACCATCCAATCCATGACGAATACTATAACTTGTGACATTGAAAAAACTGTAGCACAGATAAAGAAATTGGAAGAAGCTGGTTGTGATATCATAAGATTTGCGGTAAATGATTTTGATGATGCAAAGGCTATTCCAAAAATTAAAGAAAAAATAAATATTCCTACAATTGCAGATATTCAATACGATTATAGATTGGCTGTTGAAGCTGCAAAACATGGTGTGGATGGACTTAGAATAAATCCTGGAAACATTGGTGAGCGTTGGAAGGTTAAGGAAGTTGTCGAAGCGGCAAAAGAGAGAGGAATTTCTATAAGAGTTGGAGTAAACTCCGGTTCAATTAGCCAAGAAATTTTAGATAAATTTTCTGGTGTAAATGTAGATAGTCTTGTGGAATCTGCCCTTAGTGAAGTAAATTATTTAGAATCTCTAGGTTTTAAAGATATTAAGGTATCTTTAAAAGCATCAGATCCACTTTTAAATATTAGGGCTTATGAAAAATTTGCGAGCTTAACCGATTATCCACTTCACTTAGGAGTTACAGAAGCAGGACCACCAAAAATCGGTGCGATAAAGTCTGCTATTGGAATCGGTTCTCTTCTTCAAGAAGGAATAGGTGATACAATAAGAGTATCTCTTACATCAGATCCCGTGGAGGAAATCTATGTAGCAAAAGAAATTCTAAAATCACTAGGTCTTAGAAGAGATGGAATCGAGCTGATAAGCTGTCCAACATGTTCTAGAACTAAGATAGATTTAATATCCTTGGTAGATGAAGTTGAAAGTCGTCTAGACACTAAGGATATAAATTTAAAGATAGCCTTGATGGGCTGTAGAGTTAACGGACCAGGAGAAGCCCGAGAAGCCGATATAGGAATAGCTGGTGGAAATGGTCGTGGAGTTATATTTAAACACGGAGAGATCGTAAAATCTGTAGATGAAAAAGATCTCGTAGATGAACTTATTAAAGAAATAGAGAATTTAAGGTGAACTATGTTTGATTTTGAAAAATTTTCAAGTATATTGGGAATTAAAAATGAAGAAGTAAACTTAAATATTGTTGATATAAACTTTGATGAGAACAGCTTAAAACTGAATGTAGTTATGAGTTCAAACCATCCAATTGAGGATGGTTTTATTAATATTATTAAAGAGAGAATTCATGAATATATTCCGGAAATATACCTTGATTTAAAGATTGTATACGAGGATATAGATCCTATCGCTCTTGCCAAAGAGACAATTCTTTTAAATTCACCATCATTTAACTGCTGGCTTACAGATGAACTTATGCG
>CAMYEJ010000019.1 GCA_947254665.1 uncultured Peptoniphilus sp. | reverse complement strand
ATAATATACTTATTGGAGGTATAAAATGAAAAAAACAAAAAGAATTTTAGCACTATCACTTGCTGTGGCAATGCTACCAACATTTAGCTTTGCTAAACAGTTTTCGGATGTTGCTCCAACAGGAACATATAGATGGGCATACTCAGCAATTGATGAGTTAAGCAACAAAAATATTATTGCAGGATTTCCAGATGGAACCTATAAGCCTGCAAATTTAGTGAGTCTTCAAGAAACACTTAGCTTACTTAAGGGTGTTATAAACCCTAGCAGTGACGAATTGACCAAGGCAACTAAAACCTATGGCAAGGATATATTAAACCTAGACATTGATGCCTGGGCACTTGATGCAGCTGCAATCTGCCTTCAAAACAATGTAATTACTATGGGACAACTTCAAACTGCTAAAAGTATTGGACAGTTAGGCTCTAAATCAACAACATATCCAGCTAGAGAAGACATAGCTGTATTCTTTGCAAAAGCTTTAGGTCTATCAAAGAACCCTGACGTTTCTAACTTAAAACATAATGATATTGCTAAGCTTCCAAAAGAAAAGAAGGAATATCTTTCAGCACTTGTAAATGCTGGTATATTTACAAGCACAGGATCAAATGGAAACTTCAATGGCAGAATGGGAATTACCCGTGCAGAAATGGCTATCGTTACCAAGGCATCTTATGATTACAAAGGTAAAATTCAAGTAGCTACTGCTAAGGGAAATGTAATTCTAGCATCATCAGATAACAATCTAAACAAATTCATCATTAAAAGTGGTAATGATAGGATGGCATTTGAATACAATGGAAATACCAAGTTCACCATCAATGGTACAGCAGCTGATGCTACAAAACTAAAAGAAGGACAAGAAGTAGAAGTTAAGTATCAAAAAGGTGTGGGCGAAGGAGTGTATGGAACTGCTACTGAAGTAACTATAAAAGATGTAGTTACCCAATATGTAGGATATGTTTCAAATGTTTACAAAGATCAAGTAAGACTTAAATACACAGAAAACCGTTCTTCAATAGATTTAAAATCATCTGACAATATTTCAACTTCAAAGGAATCTACACTTACTTTAACAACAAATCCTGATATAACTATATTAGGAATCGCATCTCCACTATCTTATGTAAAAGAAGGGGACATGGTTGAATTCAATCTAGATGCACAAGGATATTTAACTAAGATGGTAGTTACTCCTAAGAGTGGACAAATAAGCGGAGTTCTAAAGGAAATAGGATCAGTTGACGCTTACAGATTACTAAGAGAAATCACAGTTACACTTAAGGACAACAAGGATTACAAATTCTATGTAAGACTTGATAGTAATTTAAAAAATCCTAAGATCGACAACCTAAAGGTAGGTAACACTATAAATGAATACACCAACTACAGATTTATTGGAGATAATAGAAATATAGTTGGAAACAGTGTGACTTTTGGAACAGTTTCAGAGATCAAACTAGATAGTAAAAATAATTTAGCTGGAATAACTATTAAAGAAGATTCTACTAATAGAAGTTTAAGCTATGATATTGCTAATAATTTATATCAAAATAGCCAATACTACCTTAGCGGATTAAGAAGAGGCGACACAGTTTTGGTTGAAAACAATGGTTATTATGCAACATCAATCAAAAACTATAGTAATGGAAGCACAAGTGATTCAGTTTATCGTGTAACTGCAGAGCTAAGAAATGAATATATATATGCATCTAACACTAATAGATTTGAAATTATAAGTGCTGATTTACTTGCAGGACGTCAAAGTTATTACCTAAAAGGACAAAAATTTGATACTAAAGGTCTTAACTTACCAAACAATGGAATATTAACGCAAAGACTTAACTTTATTGTTGAAATTGATTCAGGAAACAATATAAAACCAATAATGGTTCTAAACCAATATAGATAATAGATTGTTTAGAATAAAAATTAAAAAATTCACCCCTTTCCAATTGAGGAAAGGGGATTTTTTTATCCTTTGTGTTATAATAATCATGGAGGTTTTTATGGAAAAATCAATGAAGAAACTTATGAAGAAAATTTTTATAATAGGACTTTCAGCTATAACCTTGGTGCAGGTAATAGATGCGAAGTCTTTTACAGATATGAAGAATAGCGGATATGGCTGGGCAAATGAATATGTGGAATATTTGACTGAAAAGAATCTTTTGGCAGGATATGATGATGGGACTTTTAAACCGCAAAGGGCAGTTTCATTTTTGGAAACATTGAAGATTATTGAATCACTTAAGATTGGAACTGTTAAGAACTCTGAGGTTTATGATCTAACTAAGTACAATATTCCTGCTTGGGCTATCGGTGCTGTAAATTACAATTTACAAATCGGAACGATAAGTTTAAACACCCTAGATGCAGCGGCAAAAAAAGGACTTATAAATGGCAAGAAATATCCAACTAGAGGAACTATTGCCGCACTTTTTGGCAGAGCGCTTGAAAGCGACAAGACTGGAGATATTTCTCTTTTAAATTACAAAGATTTAAAAAAAATAAATAAAGAGGCTCTTAAATATTTGCCAGGACTTGTAAGTTTTGGAATTTTTGACAAGAATGGTTCAGATGGATTTTTCAATGGTAAAAAACATATTCGTCGTGCTGAAATGGCGGTAATCATGAAGAAAACTCTCGACCACAAAGAACATAGTAATGTTATTAAGCCGGATGAGAATATAGAAGTAGTTGGAAAGGTCAAAGGATATGATATTGAAGTCATAACCCTAGATGTTCTCGGAGTGGAAAAGGATTATAAACTTGGATTTGAAATCAATGAAGATATAGTTGGAGCTACGGTTAAATTAAATATCACAAATGACGTTGTAAAATCCTATACAGTTATTGATAGGAGTGAAGTAACTGAAGATGTAGTTACAAGATGTGAAGTTGTTGGCTCTGTTGCAGCTGGAAATGGATATGTAATTACATTTAGAAATCTTGAAAACAACAAGGTACCTTTGGAATTTTCATACTACTTTGACAAGAATCTAACTGGCATAGTTAGTTTAAAGGTTATGCTTACTGGAGATTCAATATCTAGGATTGAACTTAAATGACAGATTATAGAGAGAGAACAGAAAAAGTTATAGGAAGAGAAGCGTTAGAGGTTTTAAAAAATAGGTCCGTAATTGTATTTGGTGTTGGAGGTGTCGGCGGATACGTGGTTGAATCCCTTGTCAGATGTGGAATCGGAAGGATTGGAATCGTCGACTTCGATGATATTTCTCTAACCAATATCAATAGACAGATCATCGCTACTAACTCTTCTGTTGGAATGAAAAAAGTGGATGCATTTGAAAAACGAATCTTGGATATAAATCCGGAAGCGATTGTAGAAAAATATCCAATTAGATATAGCGAAGAAACTGCAGGTGAGATAGATCTTAAATCCTACGACTATGTGGTGGATGCCATAGATGATGTGGCTGCGAAGCTGCTTCTAATCAAAAATTCTCATGCCCTTGGGATTAAAATCATTTCTTCCATGGGTATGGGGAACAAAATAGATCCATCTAAGATTGAAATTACAAAGATTTCTAAGACTAGCATGGATCCTCTCGCTCGCAAGATGAGGAGATTACTGAAAGAAGAAAAGATCGACATAGATGTTTGCTATTCAAAGGAAGAACCGAAGAACCTGTGTGAAGACAAGAGGACACCTGGTTCGACGCCATTCGTGCCTCCTGCGGCAGGACTTTTTATCGGATCTAAAATAGTAAGGGAGCTTATATGAATTTACTGGAAGGACTAAACGATAGACAGAGAGAAGCGGTGACCACCACAGAGGGTCCCGTGCTTGTGCTTGCTGGAGCAGGCTCTGGCAAGACCTCTGTAGTTACGAAGAAAATTGCATACTTAATGGAAGAGAAGAAAGTCTATCCTTCCAAGATTTTGGCGATAACTTTTACGAATAAAGCAGCAAATGAAATGAAAACGAGGGTACAGAGGCTCATTCACACAGATTTCAACATGTGGATTGGGACATTTCACTCCATCGCTGTTAGAATTTTGCGCCGAGATATAGATAGGCTAGGTTACGATAGAAACTTCACCATCTATGACACCAAGGATCAACAGACTGTGGTAAAAGATATTATAAAGAGGATGGATCTAAGCGCGGACAGTTACAAACCTCGCACCATTCAAGCCAAGATTTCTTCTATCAAGAACAGTGGAGGTCGTGTGGAGGACGTGCTTTCAGAATCCATCTATTCAGAGAGAATCACAAAGGAAATCTACTACGAATATGAAAAGGAACTGAAGAAGAATAATGCACTTGACTTCGACGATCTCATTTTAAAATCTGTGGAGCTTCTAAAAAATCATGAAGAAGTTAGGAACTATTACAGGGACAGATTTGAATATGTCTTTGTCGACGAATATCAAGACACCAACAAATCTCAGTACGAGATGGTAAGACTGATTTGTAGAGAAAATCCAAATCTAACAGTGGTAGGAGACAATGACCAAAGTATCTATGCTTGGCGTGGGGCAGACATCTCAAATATTTTAAATTTCGAAAAGGATTTTAAAGATGCGAAGGTAGTGCTCTTAGAACAGAATTATCGTTCTACGAAGAATATACTAGATGCTGCAAATAGCCTTATAGCGAACAATCCGACTAAGTACAAAAAGAATCTGTGGACGAGCTCCCAAGGTGGAGAAACTGTAAAATATAAAATCTATTCATCATCCTTTGACGAAGAAAAATGTGTAATAGAAAAGATTGACGACCTTCACAGGGATTATCATTTTGAAGACATGGCAATTCTATACAGAACCAACGCCCAATCGAGAGGTTTTGAAGAGCATCTTATGAGAGCGGGCATCGCATACAGAGTTGTAGGCGGACTTAAATTCTACGATAGAAAAGAAGTAAAGGATATTATTTCCTACATGCAGTTTATCGTAAACACCGATGACGAAGTGTCCCTTGCAAGGATTATAAACACACCGAGACGTGGAATTGGCGATCAAACAGTAGAATCTATACGCAAAGCAGCTACAGACTCCGGCAAGAGTATGTATGAAATAATTAAAAATTTAGATGAATATAATTTAAATATAAGAGCATCTAAGAATATTAAAAACTTTGTAGAGATTATAGAAACTCTGAGAGAAAAAAAAGACAGCATTACAATTCACGATTTTATCGAAGAAGTTTGCAGAGAGTCTGGATATATTGAAGATTTAGAAAAAGAAAATACTGTTGAATCTAGAAGTAGAATTGAAAATATAGAAGAACTTATAAATTCCAGCTACGAATACGAAAAGAATTACGAAGATGGAAATTTGGAAGAATATCTATCCTCCCTAAGTCTGCTATCTGACGTGGATAAATCGGAAGATACTGGTGGAGTAAGTCTTATGACTGTGCACGGAGCCAAAGGACTTGAGTTCAAGGTGGTATTCTTGGTTGGAATGGAAGAGAGAGTCTTTCCATCAGGAAGATCCATGGACGAAGATGACGAAGTGGAAGAAGAGAGAAGACTCGCCTACGTTGCTATAACGAGAGCAAAGGAATTACTTTTCGTAAGTTCTTGTAAGAGTAGAAATAGTTACGGTCAACCGACCTACAACAAACCTTCTAGGTTTATAGAAGAGATGGGAAGTATCGAATATCTAGATACCAAAGATAGTGAACTTAGAATTGATTACGATAGAAAGAGCAAGATAAATAAAATGAACTCCATCTCCAAAAATTTCCGCAGTCAAAGGGAGAAAAAGGCAGAGCAGAAACTCAACTCTTCCAAGGATTTCTCCATCGGTGACAAGGTTAAGCATAGGATTTTTGGACAGGGAATGATAGTATCTGTAACTAAAAAAGATGATGACGAAGAATTGGTAGTAGCTTTTGACAATGGGAATATCAAAAGACTGATGAAATCCCACGCGCCATTGGAGAGTTTAAATGAATAAGAGAATAGATGAATTAGTTGAGCTTTTAAATAAATATAGCTACCACTACTACACCTTGGACGAACCTCTGGTAGCGGACGTTGAATACGACAGGCTCTACGATGAACTTGTAAAATTAGAAAAAGAAACTGGATATATAAGACCAGATAGCCCTACGAACAGGGTAGGTGGCGAGCTTTTAACTGGATTTGTAAAACACACCCACCTAAGTCCACTATATTCTATGGATAAGGCGCAATCCTTTGACGAACTTCGCGCTTGGGAAGAGAGAAATATGAGACTTCTTCCAGGAGTTAAAGATATAGATTATGTGGTGGAACTAAAATTCGACGGTCTTACAATCAATTTGACATATAACAATGGAATTCTTGAAAATGCCAGCACAAGAGGCAATGGTCTCATAGGAGAGGAGATTCTTCCTCAGGTGAAGACCATAAATTCTGTGCCACTAAGCATTGAATACAAAGGATTATTCGAAGTGCAAGGGGAAGGGCTTATGCCTTTTAAAGCCTTTAACAAGTACAACGAAACTGCTGAGGAAGTATTAAAAAATCCTAGAAACGCAGCGGCGGGCGCACTTAGAAATCTAGATCCAAAGGTGACGAGAAAGAGAAATCTCGACGCCTACTTTTACAATGTTGGCTACATCGAAGGCAGGGAATTTAAAACCGATACGGAGATGAAGGAATTTTTAAGAGAACAGAAATTCAAAGTAAATCCGATTTACTATCATGTGAAAAATATCGACGAAGCCATAGAATGTATAAATAAAATCGAAGAGATGAGAGACTCCTTGGATGTTTTAATTGACGGGGCAACCATAAAGGTGGATGATTATTCCCTTAGAGAGAAACTTGGCTACACCAACAAATTTCCTCGTTGGGCAGTTGCTTATAAGTATGAAGCCAAAGAAGTCACAACGAAGCTTCTCGATGTAATTTGGAATGTGGGTAGAACTGCAAAGGTAACACCATCGGCAATCTTAGAGCTGGTAGAAATAGGCGGAGTTACTATCCAGAGAGCGACCCTAAATAATTTTGACGATATCCAAAGAAAGAAGCTTAAACTTGGAAGTAGAGTCCTACTTAGAAGGTCAAACGACGTTATCCCAGAGATACTTGGAGCAGTTCCATCCGACGAAAAGACCGAAGAGATAAAACTTCCAACTCACTGTCCGTACTGCGGTTCAGAACTTTACAAGGATGGAGTTCACATCTTCTGTCCAAATACTCTTTCATGTTTGCCACAGTTAATTGGAAGAATCGTTCACTTCGCAAGTAGAGATGCGATGAATATAGAAGGTCTATCAGATAAAACTGCAGCGGTTTTAATTTCTGATTTGGATATAAAAGAAGTTTCTGACCTTTATGATATTACGAAAGAAGATTTGATGAGTTTGGAAGGATTCAAGGATAAAAAATCTGATAATCTTCTTGAACAGCTGGAAAAATCAAAGGATGTAAATCTTTCTAACTTCGTGTATGCCCTTGGAATTCACAATGTGGGCATAAAGGCTGCAAGAGATTTGGCGGACCATTTCAAAAGTCTGGAAGGACTTATGAATGCAACTGAAGAAGAACTTGTAAGCATTGACGATGTGGGACCGATAACTGCCCACGAAATTTATGAATTCTTCCATGATGAAAGGATCAAAGATTCTATAAAAAAACTTCTAGATCATGGAATAAAACCTAAATTTATAGATCTTGCAAAAGATTCGAACAGTAATTTTGCAGGGCTTAAGATAGTCTTAACAGGCAAACTTTCTAGACCGAGAAAAGAAATAGAAAAAGAACTTCTATCCCTTGGAGCAGAGGTGGTTGGATCCGTTTCAAAGAATACGGACCTTGTTATAATAGGAGAAAACGCAGGTTCCAAAGCGGACAAAGCGAGAGAACTTGGGATTAAAATAATAGATGAGAAAACATACGAGGAGGAAAAATGAAGCTTGAAGATATAAAACATATTGCCGACATTGCAAATATTTCATTTACCGATGAAGAACTTAAGAACTTTGAATCTGACTTCGTTGATACGATGAAATTAATCGACAATATTGCAAAGATTGATACCGAAAATGTAGAAGGCGTATTTCAAGTAAATGATATTAAAAATAATTTTAGACCGGACGAAGTAAGAGAATCTCTTCCTAAGGAAGAAGCTCTAAAGAACACAGAAGTTGAAAAGTATGGATACTTTGAAATACTTAAATTTGTAGATTGAGGTAGTTATGGAACTTACAAAATTAGGAATAAGAGAACTTCAAGATGGCTATAAAAAAGGCGACTTCACAAAGGAAGAAGTTTTAAATAGCTATATTGAAAAGATAGAAAAAGAAGATGGAGAAATAAATGCTTACATCACGAAGACTTTTGAACTTGCAAAGAAAAATCTAGATAAAGATGGACTTCTATCAGGGATTCCACTTTCTCTAAAGGACAATATCTCTGTAAAAGATGTAAGACTTACATGCGGTTCGAAGATTCTTGAAAATTATGAATCTCCATACGACGCAGACGTTACGAAAAAAGTTTTGGAAGCTGGAGGACTTATCCTTGGGAAAGTAAACATGGATGAGTTTGCAATGGGAGCTACCACTAGATCTTCATATTATGGAGCGACCAAAAATCCACTGGACAAAACCCTTATACCTGGAGGATCATCAGGTGGATCTGCAGCATCAGTAGCTGGAGAAATGGCTGTGGTATCAGTCGGTACAGACACAGGTGGATCTACTAGACAACCTGCATCCTACTGCGGCATTGTTGGAATAAAACCAACCTATGGAACTATTTCAAGATATGGAATCTCAACCATGGCAAATACCTTTGATAGTCCAGGCACCATGGGGAAAACTTTGGAAGATGCGACCATTTTACTTAAAGCATTGAAGGGAAGAAGCATAAAGGATGCAACTTCTATCGAAAATAAATCAATAGATGAAGTGGATTTCGACAAACTAGATTCAAACTATCTAAAAGGAAAAAATATTGCGATTCCAAAAGTTTACCTAGATCTTGATGACGAAAGAATTGAAAGCGAATTTAAAACTGCAATAGGAATCCTAGAAGATCTTGGCGCAAAGATAAACTATGTGGATATGAAGTATCTTAAGAATGTAATCGAAACTTACCATATCTTAGTAAATGGCGAGATTTCTTCAAACATGGCGAGATTTGATGGAATAATCTATGGAAAGAGAACCACAGATGACTACGAAACCATCGAAAAAATGTTTAAGAAGACTAGAGGGGAAGGCTTCGGACAAGAAGTAAAGAAGAGAATCATGATTGGAACTCAAATACTTTCACTAGACCTTGCGGAAGATTATTACTACAAGGCACTGAAGGTAAGAGGACTTATAAAATCTGAAATGGATAAAGTTCTAGAAGACAATATGTTTATCCTTTCTCCAACTTCACCAATTCTTCCAATCAAACTTGATTCAGAAATGACACCAGTAGAAATTTACAAGGCGGACATGTTTACAATTCCTGCAAATATGTCAGGATGCCCATCACTATCCATTCCAATGAAGAAAAAGGATGGATTAAGCGTAGGAATCGAATTTACCGGAAGAAGAATGAAGGACAATGAAATTTTAAATTCAGCATATCTATTTGAAAGGAGTAAAAATGAACTATAAAACAATTGTAGGTCTTGAAATCCACGTGGAGCTTCAAACTAAGACAAAAGCTTTTTGCTCCTGCGAAAATGCCTATGGAAAAGAACCAAACACTTTAACCTGTCCAGTGTGCCTAGGACTTCCAGGAGGACTTCCAGTTTTAAATGAAAATGTGGTTAGATACACTGTAATGGCAGGACATGCTCTCAACTGTGAAATAAGGAAATTTTCAAAATTCGACAGAAAAAATTATTTCTATCCTGACCTTACCAAAGGTTTCCAAATTACCCAAGACGATATGGCAATCTGCTACAACGGATACATCGAAATCGAAGGCGATGACGGAAATCCTAAGAAGGTAGGACTTATGAAGATACAAATGGAAGAAGACACTGGAAAATCCATGCACATGGAAGAAAACACATATATGGATTACAACAGATGTGGAGTTCCACTAATAGAAATAGTATCTAAACCAGACATCTCATCAGGAAAAGAAGCAAGAGAATTCCTAGAAAAATTAAAAGCAACCATAGTCTACCTTGGAATCTCTGACTGCAAGATGGAAGAGGGATCTCTAAGATGCGACGTGAACGTAAATATAAAAGATTTAGACACTGGTAAGAAAACAGCAGTAACAGAAGTTAAAAACCTTAACTCATTTAGAGGAGTAGAAAAGGCGATTGACTTCGAAGTAAAAAGACATATTGACTTACTAGAAACTGGGAAATCTGAAATCAGAACCACTAGAAGATGGGACGATCAAAAGAATGAAACCATTCTAATGAGACAAAAGTTAACTGTGGCAGACTATAGATTTGCACCGGAAGGGGATCTACCTCCAGTGGTGATAACAGATGAATACATCGAAAAGATAAAATCTGAAATGCCAGAATTGCCAGATGTTAAGAAACAGAGATTTATAGAAGAATACAAACTTCCAGAATACGATGCAGGAGTGTTGACATCAACCATAGAACTTGCAAACTACTACGAAGAATTGGTAAGAGACTTCGAAGATTACAATATGGCTTCCAACTGGATGATGACAGAAGTTTTAAGAAGAGTAGACTTAACTGGAGATAATAAATTTGAAACTCCATTTGAAGTTGAAGATTTAAAAACTTTACTAAAGGAAATAAAATCTGGAAAGATAAATAACAACGCCGGCAAAAAAGTCCTAAGAGCGATGTTTGAAGAAAATAAAAAACCACTAGACATCATAAAAGAACAAGGACTAGTGCAAATAGAAGACGACTCATTAATCGAAGAGCTTGTAGTAAAAGTACTAGAAGAAAATCCACAGTCAATAGAAGATATAAAGAATGGAAAGAACAGAGCCTTTGGGTTCTTAGTAGGACAAGTAATGAAAGCGTCAAAAGGCAAGGCAAATCCGCAAATTGTAAATAAAATAATAGAAGAAAAATTAAAGAATATGTAAAAATAACCATAGTTATTTTGAACTGAACCCCAAAATCTAGAATAAGGATGGAGGGGTTTTTATTTACCATGTATCACAAATTAAAATTATGCAAATTCAAATAATTTTTCAGAACAAACAAAAACCCTAAGGCTAAATAGCTTTAGGGTTTAAATTTAATTTAATTATTTTTCTGTTGTGTATTCAGCGTCAATCCAAGCGATGATTCCACCTGGTTGTCTGTAAACATTTGTAAATCCTTCTTCTTCAGCGATAAGTCCACCAAACGTGAGATCTTTCGCATCCAACGAAACCGCAGTAAATAACAATTTTTTTGTCTTTGTCTTCTCCAAGAGCCTTTACAAAAGCTTCTTTTTGTTTTGGAGTTACATCTTCCATCTTAACAGGAAGTTCAGCGTTAACTGCTCCAGGGATTCTGTTTTTGTTGTAGCTGTCAGCAGGCATAGTGTCTACTATTATCATATCTTCCTTGTTGTCAATCCAGTTCTTTAGTTCTTCTGTTGAAACTAATTGGTAGCTTGAATTTTCAACTGCTGTAACAAGTTTCATAGAAGCTGCTTCAATCTTAGCTTCGTTTCCATCTTTGCAGTTCCAGGTCCTTTTGCGCCACATCCAGTAAGGATTGTTGCAAGAGAAAGAGCTACTGCTGCTTTTTTAAAATTATTCATAATTACCTCCGCTTGTAAATATAATAACAAGTAAAATGAAATAATGCGATTACGAAATGGCTAAATTTTAAAATATTATTTAGATCACACAAAATTTAATCTGACAAAATGTTGATATATCAAGGAAAAAAAACAGATAAAATAAATTTTTATAAAAATACAATTTTAAAAATTAGAAAAAATTCTTGGAATAATAAAAAAAATAAAAGGAGGTTAAACCTCCTTTTAATAATTATTTCGCTTCTTCTAAAAGCATCTCTCCAATTTTATAGACATCTCCTGCACCCATGGTGACTACAGTGTCTCCGGGACGAAGATTGTCCTTTAAGAATTTGACAATATCTCTAAAAGTTTCTATATATAGGGCCTTGTCCTTATTTTGATTTATCGCATCTACAAGAGTTTTGGAGTGGATATCTCCGTAATCTTTTTCACGAGCAGCATAGATATCTGTGATGATGGTGTAGTCAGCCTCGCTAAAAGATTTTGAAAAACTATCTAGTAGAATCTTGGTCCTTGTAAAGGTATGAGGTTGGAAAATGCAGTACAGATTTCTTTCACAACCTCTTTTAATCGCGTGAAGAGAAGCGAGAATTTCTGTAGGGTGGTGGGCGTAGTCATCAAATACCTTTGCACCGCCAAACATGCCTTTGAACTCAAGCCTTCTATGGACACCTTTGTAAGAATGGATTCCGTCGATTGCGTCTTTGAATGAAATATTATTTTCGTGAGCGCAGGCAATGGCTGCAAGAGAATTCTTGATATTGTGAATTCCAAGCACTGATAGAATAACCTTACCTACTAGTGAACCTTTGTAGTAAAGGTCGTACTCAGGGTATCCGTCTTCGCAGAATTTAATATTTTTTGCAGTGTAGTCTGCGTCATTTTCCACTCCAAATGTAACCACAGTTGTGTTGTCTCTATTTTGAAGTTCTCTTACATAAGGATCATCAATATTTAAAATTAGAGTAGATCCAGGTTTAAGATTGTCGACATATCCTTTAAAAGTATTTACAATATGTTCCATATTGTCGAAAAAGTCCAAGTGGTCTTCGTCAATATTTAAGATGACCGCTGTGGTTGGGAAGTACTTAAGCACATTTGCCTTGTACTCGCAGGCTTCTGTAAGCATGATTTCTCTATTTCCAACTAGCACATTTCCATTTATGTCGTCCAGTTTACCACCAAGTAAAATAGTAGGTCTCTCAGGAAGATTTCTTATTATTTCTGAAACCATTGAAGTGGTAGTAGTCTTGCCGTGGGTACCAGAAATCGCCATGGAAATTTTGTAATTTTTCATAAGAGCGCCTAAAAAAGAAGCTCTGTCAACTATATCTATCTTTTCTTTAATAGCTTCCCTAAGTTCTTCATTGTCAAGGGAAATAGCATCAGTGTAGATTACAAGATCTGCGCCATAAATATTCTCTTTTTTGTGACCGATATGTATATCGATGCCATCGTTTGCAAGTTTAGTTAAGAGATCACTTTTATTTGCATCTGAACCAGATACACTATATCCAGATTCATTTAAAATCTCTGCCAAACCGCTCATAGAAATACCGCCGATTCCTATGAAATGTATTTTTTTGTATTTTTTCTCATCTATATTAAAAATAAACATGCAATTCCTCCGTCTTTTTAAATTATAACATAAAAAAATTTAAATTTTATATACAAAATTCTATTTTTATAGTAGTTTTTTTTATTACGATCTACTATAATAAAGATATAAATGACAAGGTGGTGACATTATGAACATTACAGATGTAAGAATTAGAAAAATTCATGGAGTAGGAAACCTAAGAGCAGTGGCATCAGTTACTTTTGATGATGCATTTGTTGTCCATGACATTAAAGTAATTCAAGGTGATAGCTCATTATTTATTGCAATGCCTTCTAGAAAACTTTCTAATGGAGAGTTTAGAGATATTGCTCATCCAATTAACCAAGAAGCAAGAAGTGCAATTGAAAAGATTATCTTCGAAAGATATGAAGAGCTACCTGAAGAAGACGAAGCAGAAACTTCAGAAGAAGGCACTGAAGAATAAGTGCAGAATTAGAAGTACCGATGGG
>CAMYEJ010000018.1 GCA_947254665.1 uncultured Peptoniphilus sp. | reverse complement strand
TCTCTAGTTAAAACATTTACATAAATATTTTGTAAAACAGAGAGTGGAGATACTTTAAATATCTCCACGTCTACAAAATTATACAAAATTTGCCATATTAAAATGACTGTTAGTCCTGTAAATATTCTATCTTTCGTAGTAGAATCCTTCATCAGGCAAAGCTCCTCCTATGGATTTTGGATTTACAGAGAATAAGCTTTCGTAAAACTTAGAAAGATCTTCCTTCATCTTGTCAGAATCTTCGTACATAATCTTACAATTTGGAATTGCTTTAGCTGCAACTTCTTCAGGGAATATATTCATTTCTCCGATTATCTTAGCAGCATCAGCAGTGTTTTTATTTGCAAAGTCGACGCTATCCTTGTAGTGATCAAGGAATTTTGCTAGACTAGCCTTGTCTTCATCACTTTCAAGAGTTTGTAGATATTTGTTTGTAACTACAGTTACTCCAGTGATAAGTTCTCCAGCGCCTTCAATCTTTGACCATTCATCTCCAAGAGAAATTCTAGAATCAAGACCTTCAACCTTGCCCTTTGCAACGGTTAAGAATGGTTCTGGAAGTAGAGCCACATGATCAGGATTCTTTGCAATATCAGCTACAACTTCTGTATGTTCAGATTTAAAATCAAAAGTTACATCCTTGTCTGGATCGATTCCATTCTTTTCTAAGATAAATCTTAGAACGAATTCAGGAGTCGCACCTTTACCAGAAGCAACGATAGTCTTGCCCTTTAAATCTTCAAGAGTCTTAATAGATTCATCTTTAGATGCGATATTTAAGACTGAACCAGTGTTAATAGCTAGAACCTTTAGCATTTGTCCCTTAGATTTATTGTAAAGAATAGATGCAAGGTTTGATGGAATAGCTGCAATATCAAATTCTCCCTTAGATAGACCTGCAACTACTTCTTCCGGCGAATTTAAAATCGTATATTCATATTTGTCGTAACTATTTCCTTCGTCGCTATCTTTAAAAAGTTTTACAAGACCCATTGAAGTAGGTCCTTTGAGGGCTGCCACTTTTATAGTTTTTTGTTCGTGCTTTTCATCTTTGTAAGATGCGTTATTAGAAGCACATCCTGTAAGTAAGAGAATGGCTGCCATAAAAATAAATAGATATTTTTTCATTTTCTTTCCTCCTAAATATATTATAGTTTATTCTTTTGATATTGTCTATTAAGAAGCTACCGTGTATAATACTCTAAACGGAGGAAATTATGCTTATATTAATAGTCGGAAACTCAGGTTCAGGCAAGACCACTCAGAAAAAAATACTGACCAGTGAATACGGATTTAAAAAAATAACCACCTACACCACGAGGAAAAAAAGAGTGGGCGAACTTGAAGGAGTAGACTACTATTTTTTAAGTAGAGAAGAATTCAAAGAAAAGATAAGAGATAATTTCTTCTTTGAGCATACAGAGTATTGCGGAAATCTCTACGGCACATCTCTAAAATCCATAGAAGATGCAGCAAGCTCCAAGGACAAGTATGTTCTAATTGTAGAATCAAATGGAGCTTTGGCAATAAAAGAAAAGATAGAAGCAAAAGCAATCTATCTAAAAATTCCAAAAGCAGAAATAGAAAATAGACTTAAAGAGAGAAACGATGACGAAATTTCTATCAAAACTCGCCTAGAAGAAGTTGAAAATTCAGAAAAAATATGTGATTATGTAATAGACGGAACGCTTCCAATAGAAGAAGTTACAAAAAAAATATTAGAAATCACGGGAGAATAAAATGAAAATAGGATTTGGCTCAGACCATGCAGGCTTTCATCTAAAAGAAAACCTAAAAAAATATTTAGAAGAAAAAGGACACTTTGTAGTGGACTACGGAACATATTCCGATGAGAGAGTCGACTACCCAGACTTCGCAGAAAAAGTTGCCCTAGCAGTGGCATCAAAAGAAGTAGACAAAGCAGTCTTGATATGTGGATCAGGAGTAGGCATCTCCATCTCAGCAAATAAAGTGCATGGCATAAGAGCCTGCTGCTGTTCAGAACCATACTCTGCTAGAATGAGCGTAAGACATAACGATGCAAATATCATCTGCATGGGAGCAAGAATCGTAGGGGAAGACCTTGCTAAGATGATAGTGGATGAATTCTTCGAAGCAGAATTCGAAGGCGGACGCCACACATGTAGAGTAGAAAAAATGATGAATCTAGAAAAACATCTTTGATAAATTAAAAGCCGAAAGGCTTTTTTTATTTTTTGAATAAACTTTATTTCTCTTTTAAGTTAAAATTTTTTTAAATTATCATAGTATTCATAAAAATTTTTGTTGTCAGAAAACTTTTTACCATGTTATAATAAAACGGCAATTTAAATTTGACATTATTTTAACACATAGTATTTAAATTGTAATTCATTTTAAAGGAGATGTTATATGAAGAAAAAAACAGTTTCGCTAATTTTAGCGTCGTCAATTGTACTTGGTACATTTAACCCAGTGGCTGGTGCTAGTTTTGTTGTTGATAAAAATGAGGTGTCAAAAATAGAATTAGCAGCGGTCTCAGAAGTGGCAAAGAAAGATATTTCGTCTGAAATTAAAGACTATATCAAAATAAAAGACATCAATGTTTGGAGAGGCACAAAAGATATTAATTGGAAAGATGCAGTAGAAATAACTGGAGATAACCAAGCACTTAAAGAATATTTAAAAAATGCTAAAGTTGAAGATACTTCCAATAGAAATGCAGACAATTTTGGTACTCAAAAGGGGGATTTAAAGTTAACTTTTGGAGATCAATCCGAACTAGTTATTCAAGGTCAAATATTAAAAGTTTATTCCCATGCAACATCTGCCAGTGAACAAAATGTTCCAGCGGATGCAATACTAGTTAAATTTAAACTCGGTGAAGGAGTAGAGGCTGGTCAAGAGCCTCATAAGGTTATTGGTAATAAAGAAAATCCTGTAGAATTTAGTGGATATAAAATAAAGCCCGGATTTGATGTTTCTAAGGATAAAAATGATGTGCTTAAAAAAACTTTATTTGAGCTTATATCACCAAGAGCAATAGAAGGTTATGAAAATCCATCTTGGAAATCAGCTAGTCAAAATCCAAATGATTTTATAGTTTCAAATGAAAACAATGCTTTTATAGCAAGTGCAAAAGTAAAATCTGCTGTGCCAGAAGATAAAGATCAAAAACCCGCACCTAATCCTAACCCTGATAAGAAAGATGGGGATAAAAAAGATGAAAATAAGAACCATGCAAATCAGCCGAAAGATAATGGAAGTGTAGATAATTCTAAAAATAATAAGGCTGAAAGTCCAAAAAATAATAACAAAGGATTAAATTATCATCATCTAAATAATCTTTCTAATAAAAATTCAAATTCAAAAGTAGTTAAAAAGGATGAATCTTCAAAGAAAAATAAAGCTACCTATGTGTTTAATATAAATAAAGACGAGTTTGAAATAACAATAAATGGTACTACAATGAAGTCTAAGATGTATACTTCCCCAGTGATTAGAAATGGTAGAACTATGTTACCTCTTAGAAATATCGCTGAAGCTATCGGAGTAGATGTTAGCTGGGATAGCAAGACAAGAACTGCCGCTTTTACAAAGGACGGTTTAACTGCTTCAATCCAAATTGATGGAGATGAAATCATCTATTCAAATGGAAAAATTGCAAAGATGGATTCAAAACCAATTATAAAAGATAATAGAATCCTAGTTTCTCTTGTAAATGTTGCAAATATTTTTGGATTAACAAATGGAAATGTAGAAGATTCTAAAGATCAAGACATCGAATGGAACAAGGACAACAATACAGTTACGATTAAACTACAAAAATAAATTAAAAGCAGACTATTTAGTCTGCTTATTTTTTTGTTCTTATTTATTTGATGATGCGTCATAGATGGATTCTACTGATTCTCCTAGAAGTCTATCGAATTCTTCTTCTGTCATGTCGTTTTGTAGTCCTTCTGTTAAAGCTCTTGAGAATGATGCTACCATCCTCTTATTTTCTTTTAATCTTCTATTTGATTCTTCCCTTGAGTATCCGCCTGATAGCGCTACAATTCTAACTACATTTGGATAATCGTTAAAGTCGTCGTATAGATTCGGAACTTCTGGAAGTGTCATCTTAAACATTACATAGGTTTTTTCGCCAAGTTTTTTAAGTTCTTCTATCATTATTTCATGTAGGAATTTTTCGATTTTTTCTTTTTCTTCTGCGTGAATGTCTACTTCTGGTTCGATGATAGGAACGAATCCTGCGCTTGCAATCTTCTTTGCGTAATCGAATTGTTGTTTAACTACTGCTTTTATTCCTTCTTCGTTGTAGGAATAAATTACTGATCTCATCTTGGTACCGAAGATGTTTCTTTCTTTCGCATTTTCTAGTAGCTCGTCTAGAGATTTCATTTTCTTCATTAGCTTAACTCCATTTTCTTCTTCAGCTAAGCCTTCATCTACCTTTAGGATTGGAACTACATTTTTTTCTTCCCAAAGAAAATCAGGTGTGTACTTGCCATCTATTTTTGAGTTCATGGTTATCTTAAATAGGATTGCTGCAAGTAATTTTTCTCCACTAAATGATGGTGATTTTATAATCCTTGTTCTCATCTTGTGAACTAGGTCAAACATTTCTTCTTCTGAGCTATATTTATCTTCGCCTATTCCATAAAGTCTAAGTGCCTTTGGGGTTGATCCTCCTGATTGATCAAGCGCTGCTATAAATCCTTTGTTATTTCTTAGTTTATCTAATTGTTTTTGATTCATTTCGTCCTCCTTGTACCATATTCATTATCAGTATATCACATTGGAATTAAAACTACATTTCTAATTTACTCAAATCTAAGTTTATTTGTATTTTTTCATCTTATTAGGCGTTTTATTTTACATAATTTCCCACCTATGATAGAATGTTTATGACCCCTAATGGGTATATTATTTACGGAGGTGTCTTATGAAAAAAGTAACTAAAGATATGCTTATTGGACAAATTATTCAAGATCATCCAAATTCAGTAGCAACTTTAATGAGCTTTGGTCTTGGTTGTGTTATGTGCCCAGCTAGCCAAATGGAATCTCTTGAAGAAGCTGCAATGGTACACGGCATGGACGTTAACACTTTGGTTGAAGCTTTGAATGGTGCTATAGAAAAAGCAGAAGCTTAATTGAAAGGCGAAGACTCTATGTCTTCGTCTAATTTTTTTGAGGTAAAAATGACTAAATTTGATTATAAAAACATACGAAATATTGTCTTTAGCGCCATTTTATTAATTGGAGCCCTTTTTTATATTGAGACTATTCGTACTCTATTTTTAAATATTTTGGGAGTGGTATCTCCCTTTATAGTAAGTGGCGCCATCGCGTTCGTCCTTGCTATTCCTATGAACTTCATAGAGAAAATTCTAAACAAAATAAATTCAAAGAAGTTTAAGAAATTCATAAGACCTATTTCAATTCTTCTAACTTTGATTCTTATGTTTGGGATTATTTCTCTCATTATTGCTCTTATCGTTCCACAACTTATCAAGGCTATTATGACCATCGAAAGAAATCTACCTGCCATAACAGAAAAAGCGATTGAGTTTTTGAAATCTTACAATATTACCGAAAATTATGGAAATATGCTTGAGAAATTTGTAAATAATCTAAGCTGGAATCATCTTTTCGATAGATTAAAAGGATTCTTCGACGGATCCAACTCCTCCATCGCAAAGTCAGTTCTAGGAACTGCAACGGGAATCTTCGGATCATTGGCAACAGCGTTTTTCTCATTTATATTTACAATATATATTCTGGCAGACAAAGAACATCTTTCCTACCAAGTAAAAAAACTTGTAGATGCTATATTCTTAGAAAAAGCTCCTTATGTCAAACATGTGCTTTCAATGACTAAAAATAATTTTTATTACTTCGTTAAGGCGCAGCTTATAAAGGCATCCATCATGGGTATCGTGACATTTATCATGATGATGATTCTTGGTCTTCCATACCCTAGCATGATTGCAGTAATAGCTGCCACCACGGATTTGGTTCCACTTATCGGACCTATTATAGGAGTGTTCCTCGGAGTATTATTCATCCTTATTGAATCACCGACTAAGGCTCTTATATATTTAATCCTTGGAATTATTCTGCAACAGTTGGAAGGAAATATTCTAGATCCAAAGCTTGTTGGAAATTCTCTTTCCATTCCACCTATGTGGTCACTCTTTGCAGTGGTTATCGGTGGATCTTTATATGGAGTGGTAGGCATGTGGTTATTCGTTCCACTTTTTGCAACCCTTTATAAAGTAGTTAGTGAGTGGTCAGACTATAGACTTAAAATAAATTAGGTGCACTATGGAAAATATTATTTTAAAACTCGGCGGATACGATACTCCCCACGAAAATCGCGAAAGAATCTCTACCTATGCTTCCTTAGTCGGAATCCTATCAAACGTAATTCTTTCTTTTATTAAAATCGTAATAGGAATTATTTCTGGATCTGTATCTGTATTAGCAGATGGGGTTAACAATGTATTCGACGTTATGAGCGCAGTGGTTACCATTGTGGGAGTGAAACTTTCCAAGAGACCTCCCGACAAGGAACACCCTTACGGCCATGGTAGAATAGAATATTTAGCAGCAATGGTAATTTGTATCTTTGTATTTGCAGTTGGAGTTCAATTTCTAATTGCATCTTTTAAAAGACTTAAAGATGGAACCATAGATAGTTATTCAAACCTTGCGTTTATATTGATTCTTCTATCAATCGCAGTAAAGGTATATCTATTTACATTTTATAGACACTTAGGTCACAAAATAAATTCTACTCCCCTTATCGCCACAGGGACCGACGCTCTAGGAGACGTGCTAGTTACTTCAGTAGTAATGGTAAATATTATTTCAAACAAATTCTTCAACTTCCACGTAGATGGAGTTGCCGGGATAATCGTATCAATATTTATCATTTACTCAGCATTTTCTCTAATAAGAGATACAATCTCTGACATTATAGGAGCAAGTCCTGATGAAAATTTGATAAAAGAGCTTAAGAAAAAAATAAACTCCTATGATCATGTGGTGGATTCCCACAACTATAGAATCGTTTCATTTGGTCCAGAAGATAAGTTTGCCATAGTGGACGTGGAGCTTCCTCACGAAATGGATATCTATACCGCCCACGCAATAATAAGTGAAATTGAAAGAGAAGTCGGCGACGAAATGGGCATAAGACTTATCATACACATCGAACCACAGGGAATGACTGGAGAAAAATATTTAAAAGCAGAGGAAAAGATTAGAAATGTCATTGAAAGATTAAATGGATTTGTAGATTTTCATGACCTTATAACCACATCGGAAACTTTGAGCTTCGATGCGGTTATTGACGGCAATCTTCTTAAGAGTACCAAGGAAAGAAAAGAAATGGTAGATAGAATTACAAACGAAATAAAGAAAGAAATCCCAGGATACAAAATCCTAGTTAGAGCGGGAGAAAGGTTTTAGATATGAAGATTATAATCTTTGGAACCAAGTTAATATCAGAACAAGTAGTTAAAAATTTAGAAATATATGACGATGAAGTAACAGTAGTCGGCTATCCAGATAAATTCTACAATGATTTCGACAAAAAATCCGCAGAAATTATCTCTGGAAATCTTTTGGATGACGAATTTTTATCTTCACTTAAATTAGAAAGCTATGACTACTCTCTTATCTTAGAAGATGATGACTTTTTAAACTTTGTACTTTCAAAAATGTGCAAAAAATACGGAGCAAAAAATATCATCACCAAGGTAAATAGGTACGACGACATAAATTTCATCATTAAAAATAAAGAGTCATTTGGAATAGATTATATTATAAACGAAGATCTAGAAGCTTCTAAGTACATCGTGAAGATGGTGGAAGAAGATATTGGATTTAAGTCAGATATCTTCGCCGGCGGCAAGGTGCTTCTCTCAAGCATAAAAGCTCAGTATGCAGAGGATTTCGTAAATAAAAACCTCGAGGATATAGGACTTTTGTCCACAGTTAGAGTGGTGGGAATTCTAAGAAATAGCGAGCTCATCATCCCAACTGGACAGACCGTAATAGAAAGAGACGACCTAATCTATGTAATGGGTCTTGCCCCAGATATAATTTCTCTTAAAAATACTTACTTTTATTTTGAAGAAAATAGACAGAAAAAGGAAATGACTATCATCGGCGACTCAGACTTAACCAGAGCTCTAGTAGAAAATGTATCTGAAATGAATATAAAGATTGTGGAAGAAGACGATGAAAAATTAAGAGACCTTCGCAAGAAATATCCAGAAGCATTTGTAATTAAAAACAATTTTAAAAACGAACTTAAATCTTCTCAAGAAGAGTTCAAGACTGCGGATGTACTCATAGCTTCCACAGAAGAAGATGAGTTAAATATTGCTATAGGACTTCTCGCATCTGGAATTGGGATAAAAGATATAATCTTAAAAGTATATTCTAGAACCTACAATAAATTTATCGACTCCCTTCCAGTAGATGCGGTAATAAATCCAAAGATAATATTAGTTGGAAAAATTCTTAACCTCATTGGTAAGAACGCAGGCTTAAACATCTACCACATGTTTGGTGACAGGGCCGAAGTTTTAGAAGTGAAATTAAAAGACGATTCATATCTAATCGGAAAGACTATGGCAGAGTTAAACCCACCTAAAAATATAGTAATAGGTTCAATCATAAGAAAAGATAACCTCGCCATCATTCCAATAGGAAAATCAGAAGTTACAAAGGACGATACATTAGTAATCTTCTTTAAGAAAGAAAATAGAAATGAACTTCTAAACTTCTTAGGAATATCTAAGAGAAGAATCTTCCCCAACCTATTTGGAGGTAGAAGATGAAGTTAAATAGAATTTGGGACGAAATTTTAAAAGATGAATTTGATAAGCCCTACTTTAAAGAGACCATGTCACTTTTGGAAGAAGAATATAAAAATTATAGAATCTATCCAAAAAAGAGCGATGTTTTCTCAGCATTTCGTCTAACAGATTATGACAAGGTCAAAGTGTTGATCCTTGGGCAAGATCCATATCACGGATATAACCAAGCCCACGGACTTGCATTTTCAGTTAAGCCAGGTGTTAAAATTCCACCAAGCCTTGTAAATATTTATAAGGAACTAAACTCCGATTTAGGAATAGAAATACCAAGTACAGGATATTTAAAATCCTGGGCTGAATCTGGCATCATGCTTCTAAACACAACCTTAACCGTTCGTGAAGGATCTCCTATGAGTCATTCAAAAATTGGATGGGAATTCTTCACAGATAGAGTCATAGAAGTGCTGGATGAAAAGAAAGAACCAATGGCATTTATTCTTTGGGGTTCTCACGCAAGATCCAAGAAGAGACTTTTAAAAAATAAGGGCCATTTAATCATAGAAGGACCACATCCAAGCCCACTCTCTGCATACAGAGGATTTTTTGGTTCCAAACCATTTTCAAAAGTAAATGAATATTTTATAAAGCACGGGGAAAATCCCCCTGATTGGAGGATAAAATGTTAAGATCAGAATTTTTAGAATATATTGATACAAAAGTTGGCGAAATACCTACATGGGTCATACGTCCAAAAGAAAAAAAGGATAAGTACAAAACCATCATCTTTTACCATGGTTGGGGCTCCTGTAGAAATAACCAAGTGTTTAGAGGATCCATCTTCGCATCCTACGGATACCAAGTAATCCTACCCGAAGCGAGATTCCACGGTGAAAGAGGAAGCCTCGAATACGAAAAAGATGAAGTAAAAAGAGACTACTTTTTAAGAGTCCTAATGCACAATATAGAAGAATCTGTTTCCATTTTTAAAGCTGCAATAGAAGAATTTAACGCAGACGAAGAAAATATATATGTAAGCGGACACAGTCTAGGTGCAATCACAGCAGGATCTATCTACACATTCAACAAAAAGATAAAGGCAGCCCTACTCTTTAACGGAAGCATGAACTGGCAAAGAATCGTAGAAGATATAAAAAGTTTAGAAGATGAACAAGATTGGACCTTGGATAGGAGGTACGAGTTCTCCCTTCAAATGGATCCAATGATTCATATAGAAGACATGGAGAATAGGCCACTATTTATGATCCACGGAGCAGAAGACGACGTAGTAAATCCAGAATACGATAGAGAATTTTATACGGTTGCAAAAGAAAGATTTGACGAAGGCAGAATAATTTTTGAAACATTTGAAAAAACCACCCACCAAATAACAACCCATATGCTTGAAAGAGGAATAAATCTCTTAAAAGAAATTGAATAATAAAAATAGATCTGGAAATTCAGATCTATTTTTGTTTATTGTTTTATTGTTTTATCTCTAGTTTTTGATGCTTTGAATGCATTTTTCAAATCTTTCTAAGTTTTCTATTAATTTATTTTTTGGTAAACCAACGTTTATCCTTATATAATATTCGCTAGCTTCTCCATAATCTAAACCATCAGCAGCTAAAAAATGAAATTCATTCAAGACTTCCATAAATTTTTCATGACTTACATTTAGGTTTTTATAATTTAGCCATGCTAAAAATGAAGCTTCTGTTTTAGCTAATTTGAATTCTTTTTTGTTTTCAAAGAATTTTTGTAAAACTTCAAAGTTTTCAGCAATTACATTCTTCATTTCTTTTTTCCAATCTCCAGCCTTTTCATATGCAGCCTTAGTTGCTACCATTCCTAAAACATTCGCTCTTTCAATACCTCTTGATAGATTAACATTGACAAACTTATCATAAAGTTCTTTGTTTTCTATAATTATATTTGAACATTGAAGTCCAGCAATATTATATGTTTTAGACGCTGCATGGCATACTACGCAGTGGTCTTTTGAGCCATCTATAGTTCCATAACAAGTATGTTTTAAGGGTTCAAACACAATATCAGAATGTATTTCATCGCTTACTACAATAAGATTATTTTTTCTTGCAATTCTTTCTACATTTTCAAGTTCTTCTCTAGTCCAAACTCTTCCTCCTGGATTATGAGGATTGCAAAGTAAAATTAATTTAACTTTTGGATCAGATGCAAGTTTTTCTAAATTTTCGAAATCAATAGTGTAGTATCCATCACTATCTATTAATTTAGACTCGCAGACTACTCTTCCTTGCATTTCTATAACTTCATGAAATGGTGGATATACCGGAGTAAATATAATTACTTTGTCTCCAGGTTCTGAATAAGCTGCAACGCTAGTAGATAATGCGGTAACTATGCCTGGTACAGTTACAATGCTATCTTTATTCGGAGAGTAGTTATATTGTTTTTTGTAATAATCTATACAAATGTCGATATATTCTTCTGTTACTCTAGAATATCCAAGAACATGAGTTGAAACATATTCTTTAATCGCTTCTCTAATTTCTGGAGCTAAAGGAAAATCCATATCCGCTGTTGTCATCGGAATTATATCAGAATTCTTATCAAGTCCGCTCTTTTTTAGACATTGATACTTGCTCGCTTCTTCAATCAATCTGTTATAGGTACTATTAAAGTCGTACATTTTATTCCTCCATTATTTTTTTCATCATACTTCTCATTTCTTTAGTATACCCAAAAATTCCTCCAGTATGAATAAATAAATGATTATCTTCTCTATTCAATACATCATTTTTAATCATTGAAATAAATCCTCTAAACGCCTTCCCTGTGTAACAAGGATCTAGAAGTATTCCAGTTTCTTTAGCTATATCTAGATAGAATCTCATTTCATCTTCAGTGAATTTAGCATATCCCTCTCCGATGAAATTATCGTTAATACTTATTTTCGATACATCAACATCGCCATCAATGTTTTTAAGAATTTTACCTATCTTCTCTTTAAAAAATTCTTCGCTATTATTTACAGATATTCCGTAAATAGTTTTAAAACCATTATCTAGCAAATAATTTCCATAGTATAACCCCGCATAGGTTCCGCCTGAACCAGTTGCAAGTGTTATAGTGCTGAATTTGATATTATTATCTTTTTCATAATCAAGTATCTCTTTAAACTCATCAAGGTATCCATGAGATCCAAGTTCATTTGAGCCACCCATAGGTATTATATAGACCTTTCTACCTTTTTCTGTAAGCTCTTTTTTTAGAGATTCCATTTCAGCCTCCGGAGTGCTAGAAAATATAATTTCAGCACCAAAAGCCCTATCTAGAAATAAATTTCCCTCAAACTCCTCTTCTTTTCCATTTAAAACCAAGTAACATTTTATTCCAAACATAGCCGCAACTGCAGCAGTAGCTCTAGCATGGTTAGATTGAACACCACCAGTAGTAATAACTGTATCATAATTGTTACTTAAAATATCACCAAAAAGATATTCTAATTTTCTAACTTTGTTACCTGAGAATTCTATTCCAGAAAAATCATCTCTTTTAATAAATATATTTGTGTTATATCTATCGCTTAATGAATTTATTTTAAATATCGGAGTTGGAGTATTTCCAATTTTTAATTTTTTCATCATTTTCCTTTTTAATTTATATTTTCTTTATTTGTCCAGTCTTTACCTTCAACAAGTTTTGCAACCATCATTGACGCAATAGTATCTCCAGATGAGTTAACCATAGTAGCACCAGCGTCAACTAAGAATCCTATTGTAGCAATTATAGGGAATGCTTCTGGTGGAAAACCAAATAATGATACAATAAGCATTTCTCCAACAAGTCCTCCACCTGGTGCTCCACTTAGTACAAAAGCAGCTAAAATTGAAACCACTATTGAAAGTGCATATACCTTAACCCCTACATATGGCATTTGGTATATTCCAAATAGAAAACTTATTTTTAAAATAGATGATAGTACTGATCCGTCCATGTGCATTGTGCAACCCATTGGTAAAACTATATCTGAAATATCAGTAGGTACTCCTATTTCATTACAAGCTTCTTTGTTGGCTGGTATTGTTGCAGCAGAAGATTGAGTAGAAAATGCAGTAATAGCAGGTTTTAATATCGCTTTTCTCATTCTTTTCACTGCAGTCTTACCACCTGCCCAGTATGAATATACAGGAAACATTGTAACAAAATAAATTATTACAAGAGGATAGTATATTAATAAAACTTTCCCATAATCTCCAATCAATTCTGGACCTAATTCACCAATAAGATTTGCGAAATAAGCTCCTAGACCTATAGGCGCATATAACATTATTATATTTACCATCTTCATTACAACTTTTTCTAAGTTATTTAATAACTTTCCAACAGGTGAATCTTCTCCACCCATCATTGATACAGATACACCAAAAAGTATAGAAAATATAATTAATGGTAACATATGTGACTTAGAAAGTAGTTCTGGAAAATCTGTTACAGTTAAACTTCCTACAATAAGGTCAGATGCACTTGCCATTTGTCCAACATCTTCAGCTTTTAAAGCAATTTTTGTTCCTGCTGCTGGAGGGAATACATTAACACATACCAATATAAAAGCTGCAGATATTAAACCTGTAACTATGAACACAGTAACAGTAGACCCCAAAATTTTCCCTAATCTTTTCATGTTGGTCATATTACCAACTGAAGAAGATATTGAAACAAAAACTAAAGGAACTACAATAGTAAACATTAGGTTTAAAAATATATCACCTAAAGGTTTAAGTATTTGTGCCTTTTCTTTAAAAATTGCACCTATTAATGCACCAATTATAATTCCAATTATCAAAAAAACTGGAAGTAAGTCTTTCTTCTTTTTCATAATTCCTCCTCTTAAAAATTATTTTTGTTAATTTAAGCCTACCATTACACTGTAAACTTGTAAAATAGTATTATAGATTATATAATATTACTAAAAGGAATATTATATAAATGCTTAGTATTAAAGATATACAAATAATTTTAAAAATTAACGAGGCAGGCAATTTATCCAACACTGCCAAGGCTTTGTATCTTAGCCAGCCAACAATTGTAAAAAATTTAAAACGCATAGAAAGTGAATTGGGATATAAAATTTTTTCTAGAAATAGAGGGCAACAAAATTCTACATTAACTTCTAAA